>CAZOCS010000037.1:0-22141 GCA_964578365.1 uncultured Candidatus Cloacimonadota bacterium | reverse complement strand
TTCTATTGGCTCTTTGGCATTTGAAATCTAAATATGGCTATTCAATTCTTGCTGCACATGTAAATTATAGCCTTCGTGGAGATGATTCACAACAAGATGAACAGTTCGTGAGAAAATTTTGTTTTGATCGCAATATTTCTCTTGTTGTAAAAAATGTAAATATTAAATCAAACACTAATGTAGAAAATCATGCGAGAGAAATTAGATTTAAATATTTTAACAGTCTTCGCAAATTATATAAAATACAGAAGATCGTATTAGGTCATAACCGGGAAGACCAAGCAGAGACGCTTCTATTCCGTCTATTCAGAGGATCCGGTTATACTGGTATTAAGGGAATTACACCTATTACAGATGACATTGTTCATCCATTGCTCAGCTTCTGCAGGGAGGATATTGTTTCCTATTTAGAATCTGAGGATATTAAGTGGCGTGAAGATATTTCTAATAAGGATAACACTTATACAAGGAACAAGATCCGTAACCAGATGATACCCTGGATAAAAGAACATTTAAACCCGAACGTGGTTACCAAATTATATGAAACAGCTGAGATCTTCTCTGAAACTGATGACATCTTAGAATCACTTGCGACAAGAAGATTCTTAAAAGCTCAGATCAAACACTCAAAAAACAAATGTATTTTATCATCAAGAATCATTAAGAAAACTAAATCGGTATTACGGTATTATGTCTATAAAGAAGCTTATTCAAGAATAAATGGAAATTCTAAGGATTTTTATCATAATAACTTTATTGAGATCGAAAACTTATTAACTTCAGAGGGTTCTAAACAAATATTCCTTCCAAATAATGTTTTTGTATTTAAAGAATATGATGAACTCATCTTCACAAATATAGATATTTCAAAAACAGAGAACATTGAAAATGAAAAAGAGATAACGTCACTACGAAGTCGATTTACTTTTGAAGACTATCGAGTTATTATGAAGAAACTAAAGAAAATGCCAAACAAACGTAATTTGTTTGAAGATAAAAATGCTGCATATATCGATCTTGATAAAACAAGTTTCCCTATTATTATTCGACATAGAAAACCAGGAGATCGATTTTATCCTCTGGGTATGCAGCACAGTAAAAAATTAAAGGATTTTTTAATTGACGAAAAAGTGCCCAAATTTGACAGAGATAAAGTGTTAATTTTCTGCGATCAAGAGAAGATAATATGGCTAGCAGGTCATCGGATAGACAACAGAGTTGTTACTTCTGAACAAACGCAGAATATCCTGCAGATCAGGATAGAGAAAATGGCTACTAAAAAAATGAGAGCAGCCGAAAGGATCAATAAAAAACAGGAGGAGTAAGAAATTTCTTACTATATAAAGTATGATAAATGATATTGAAAAAATATTAAAAACTAAAGAAGAAATACAAAATATGGTTAAGGTGTTAGGTGAGCAAATATCTAAAGATTATAATGGCAAAGTCCCCGTTCTAATTTGCATCCTTAAAGGTGGAATAGTTTTTCTATCAGACCTTATGAAGAATATATCTACTCATGTAGAACTTGATTTCATGTCACTTTCTAGTTATGGTGACAGCACAAAGTCATCTGGAGTTGTAAAAATAAAAAAAGATATTGATATCGATATTACTGATCGTGACGTAATTATTGTTGAAGATATTGTAGATAGTGGTTTAACACTAAAATATCTGGATGAATATTTTATACAGCACAATCCTGCTTCTGTAAAAATTTGCACACTATTAGATAAGCCCAAAGCACATAAAATAGATATAAAAATAGATTATGTAGGTTTCGAAGTCGGGAATGAATTCGTAGTTGGTTACGGGCTCGATTATGCCCAGAAATACAGAAACCTTCCATATATTGGAATTCTCAAGAAGGAGATTTATTCATAATGCAACAAAAACAAAATGATAATAAACAGAGGAAAAATCAATTTCCCAAAATGAAGAGATCGCAAACTATAACCTTTTGGATAGTACTTGCACTATTGGTTGTTGTTATGTTCCAAATGAGTAGGATGAGCAATGGTAAAGTTCAGGAAATTACATATACAGACTTCCTAGAAATGGTGAAGCGAAACGAAGTGCAAAAAGTTGGATTTAATGAAAAAGATGTAACGATCACAGCAATGACAGGTCAGAAATTATCGACTTATCTTCCTTTTAGAGATCCGGATCTGGTAAAACAATTAACTGATGCAGGAATTCAAGTTTATTCACATAAACCAAATAAATTAATAGGGATGTTACTCTCCTGGTTTCCATTCCTAATTTTTATTGGAATCTGGATTTTCCTGATGCGGGGAATGAGAGGTGGAGCCAGCCAGGCATTCAGTTTTGGTAAAAGTAAAGCTAAACTTAATGCTAATGGTGAAACTAAAGTTACTTTTGAAGATGTTGCGGGTGTTGATGAAGCAAAAGAGGAATTAGAGGAAATTGTTGAATTTTTAAAAAATCCGAAAAAATTCCAGAAACTTGGTGGAAGAATTCCAAGAGGAGTTCTACTTCTAGGAAGACCAGGAACAGGAAAAACACTATTGGCAAAAGCAGTTGCCGGAGAGGCAAAAGTTCCATTCTATAGTATTAGTGGTTCCGATTTTGTAGAAATGTTCGTTGGTGTAGGTGCATCCCGTGTTCGAGATATGTTTTCTAATGCTAAGAAAACTGCACCATGCATTGCCTTTATAGATGAGATCGATGCAGTTGGAAGGCATCGTGGTTCTGGGCTTGGTGGCGGTCATGATGAAAGAGAGCAGACTTTGAACCAGCTTCTTGTAGAGATGGATGGATTTGATCCTAATGACTCGGTAATTATCATTGCAGCAACAAACAGACCCGATGTGCTAGATCCAGCATTACTTCGACCCGGACGTTTTGATAGACAAATAGTTGTAGATCTACCGGATATAAAAGGTAGAGAAGCGATATTGGTAGTTCATACTAGAAAGTTACCAATCTCAAAAGCTGTTAGATTAAATATAATAGCTCGTGTCACTCCTGGTTTCAGCGGTGCAGACCTTGCCAACCTTGTTAATGAAGCAGCTCTTTTGGCAGCCAGGACTGGTAAAAAGATGATCGAGATGAGTGATTTTGAAGAGGCAAAAGATAAAGTTACACTAGGAAAAGCAAGAAAGAGCAAAGTTATTACTGAGGAAGATAAAAAAATAACTGCATACCATGAAATTGGTCATGTGCTCTGTTCTATGTTCTTAAATAAGGTTGAACCAATTCATAAAGTTACGATCATACCAAGAGGTTTTACAGGAGGCGCTACTCATTTCCTGCAAACCGATAAATCTTATTATTCCAAAAGTTATATGGAGCAATCTTTAATTGGATTACTAGGAGGACGTTCAGCTGAGGAGATTATCTTCAATGATGTTTCTACAGGTGCTTCCAATGATATTGAGAGAGCTACTGAAATTGCTAAACAAATGGTTTGTAATTGGGGAATGAGTGACAAGGTCGGACCAATCACCTTGGCAAAAAAACAAGGTCAGATGTTTTTAGGGCGAGATATTTCTCAACACGATCAAATTAGTGAGGCAACAGCAAATCTTATCGATAGTGAAATTAAACGGATTATTACTGATGCACATAAGAAAAGTTTGAATATTCTTACAGATAAGCGTAAACTTCTAGAAAAATTATCTGAAGAATTACTTGTTAAAGAAACTCTTGATGCAGAAGAGATTTTTAAATTGAGTTTACCTTTTATCAGTGGTTCCGATAAGGAAATTGTAGAAAACCAGTTCCTTAAGATAAAGGCAATTAATGATGAAATAAAAAAAGCTGAAAAAATTGCAAAAAAGGAAGCAGCAAAAAAGAAAGCCGAAGCCGAAAAGAAGAGAAAACTAAGAGAAGAAAAAGCAAAAAAAGAAGCAGAGAAGCGAGAGCAAGAAGAGAAAGAAGCTAAAGAAGAAGATAATCCTAAGAAATAAAAGTATGAGGATTTATATATGAAGGATATGCATGGTACAACTATACTTGGCGTTAAATTAAAAGACAGAGTTGCTGTTGGTGGAGATGGACAAGTTACTTTAGGTAACACTGTAGTGAAAGCTACTGCACAGAAAATAAGAAGATTATATGATGGAAAAGTAATCGCTGGATTTGCAGGAGCAACAGCAGATGCATTTACTTTATTCGAAAAATTTGAAGGTAAATTGAAAGAGTTCAAAGGTAATTTGAAGCGTGCGGCAGTTGAACTTGCTAAAGACTGGCGTTCAGATAGAATCTTACGCAGACTAGAAGCAATGATCATTGTGGCTGATAAAAACACACTTTTATTAATATCCGGCACCGGTGATGTATTAGAACCAGATGAAGGAATTATTGCTATTGGTTCGGGTGGAAATTATGCACTTGCAGCTGCAAAAGCACTTGTAGAAAATAAGAAACTGTCGGCTTCCCAAATCGTAGAGCGCTCTTTAAAGATCGCATCTGATATCTGTATCTATACCAATGATAACATTATGATCGAGGAAATTTGATGAAAAAATTCACACCAATTAGAATTGTTGAAGAACTGGATAAATATATAATCGGACAGGATAAAGCAAAACGTGCTGTGGCTATTGCTCTACGTAACCGCTGGCGAAGACAACAAGTGGAAGGTGATCTGCAACAGGAGATAATGCCCAACAATATTATCCTTATCGGGCCTACAGGAGTTGGAAAAACAGAAATTGCTCGCAGACTTTCCCGGTTGGCAAATGCACCATTTATCAAGGTGGAAGCTTCCAAATTTACAGAAGTCGGCTATGTGGGACGGGATGTTGAATCTATGGTCCGCGAACTTATGAATATCGCTTTGAATGATGTTCGAATTGAAATGACAAAACATGTACAGGCTCAGGCAAAAGTTAATGCCCGTAAACGAATTGTTGATATTTTATATCCAAAAAATCCAATTAATCCACAAGATACAGAAGAGGATATCAAGCACAAAGAGGAGAGATATCAGCGCATTCGCAAGAAAATGGAAACACTTTTTGATTCCGGAGAATTGAATAACAGAGAAGTAGAAATCTCATCTGAGCGAAAAGCTCCACAAATTGATCTATTTTCTCAAGCCGGAGCTGAGAGTTTTGAACTTCCTATTGGTGAGATCATGGCTGGCATTATCCCTTTGAAAAGAGGTGAGAAAAAGAAAAAAGCCAGAGTTGATGAAGCTTACAAAATGCTGATAGAAGAAGAATCCAGAAAACTTGTAAATCCTGAGATCGTGAAAACAGAAGCTAAAAAACGTGTTGAAGATAATGGAATAATATTCATAGATGAGATCGATAAGATCGCCGGTAACGAAAATAGAACAGGAGCTGATGTTTCCCGGAGCGGTGTTCAGCGCGACCTCCTCCCCATTGTGGAGGGTTCTAACGTTCCTACAAAGCAAGGGCTTATTGATACATCTCACATTTTGTTTATCGCAGCTGGAGCTTTTACAACATCCAAACCATCCGATCTTATTCCAGAATTGCAGGGACGGTTCCCAATTCGTGAAGAGTTGCATAGTCTTTCCAAAGACGATCTGCATAAAATTCTGCTCTATCCGAAAAATTCTTTAACTAAACAATATATTGCTTTGTTCAAAGCAGAGAAAGTAAAGCTTAAATTCAATGAAGATGCAGTGGAAGAGATCGCAAATTTTGCAGCAAAAGCAAATGTGAAGATGGAAGATATTGGAGCAAGAAGACTTCATACGATCATGAATTCTCTTTTAGACGATCACCTCTTCAATATGCCGGATTCTAATATGAAAACTGTAACAATAACAAGGACAAAAGTAAAAAATAAACTTGATAAGATCATTAAGAACGAAGATTTGAGCAAATATATTTTGTAATAACTACTAACATATTATAGGAGCCACAATGAAAAAAATAATTATCATCACACTTTTAATCCTTTCGATCACGATTCTTTCTGCTGAAGTGATCTCCGTAACACTACCGGCAAAAGAAACTGTTATCCTAACACCATATGCAACATTCGATTTTGCTGATATTGAAGAATCATCTGCTATCGTGAAAAGCCGTGTTTGGGATGATGTATACTGGACTTTGAATGATTCAGGCTGCAACAACCGCATTTTCCCATTTAACAGTAAAGGTGAACTATACCGGGCAGAATGGTACAAAGAAGAAGATGGTGGCATCTTTATTGGCAATGCTATAAATATCGACTGGGAAGAAATGGCAGTCGATAATGATGATAACCTTTATATATGCGACACTGGTAACAATTTTAACACGAGAAAAGATCTGGCAATTTATGTTGTAAAAGACCCAATTCCATATGCCACAGGAAACACTACAGCTTACAAAACTATCAATTTTTATTATCCGGAACAAAAAGCGTTTCCGGCTGTTCCCAATAACTTTGATTGTGAAGCTGTTTTCTGGGCAAATGATAATTTATATCTTCTCACTAAACACCGTGCAGACACTCAAACACATCTTTACAGGTTCGATAGCTTAGATCAATTAAAGATTAATCCATTAACAAGAATCGGCACATTTGAAATTGGTGGAATGGTTACGGCTGCCGATGCATCAATTGATGGAACAAAACTGGCTGTTCTAACTTATAATAATATCTGGGTTTTTGAAGCTGAAGATGGAGATTATTTTAACGGCAAGATAAGCTGGCTCCCAATAACTGCTAATCAGTGTGAAGCTGTTTGCTTTGATGGAGACGATCTAATTATTACAAGTGAGCAAATGGAACTTTTTAAACTTCCTGTTTCTGAACTTATTCGGGTTAATTAATGAAAAAATATCTTCTCTTAATTCTATTCCTTCCAATTCTACTATTTAGTGAAACCACAAACAATTATAAAATCGCGATCGGTGAGGATGTATATTATTCTTCATTTAGCACGACAACTACAGATTCTTTAATTTTGTATATTTATAGACACGAGGTTGAAGAGCAGATTAATTATTACAATTTTGATGGATTAACACAAAAATTTACTCATAAGGACAGCACAAAAAACATTGATCTAACAGCTACTAAAGATGGAAGAAATATTATATTAAAAGGAATCTCCGAAGAAAAAAATATCGAAACAGTAATTAAGCTTGATGAGAGCCCATGGAAACAGTCGATGTCATACTCTTTATCAGAATTTGCTTTGGGCGATGAAGAGAAGATCGATTACTGGATCATTCGTCTTGATAAATTTAAAGGTGAGAAAATGCAGGCGGAAAAAGCCGGAACTGAAGATATCAGTATCTATGGCACACAATATC
This sequence comes from uncultured Candidatus Cloacimonadota bacterium, assembly GCA_964578365.1. Taxonomy (GTDB): domain Bacteria; phylum Cloacimonadota; class Cloacimonadia; order Cloacimonadales; family TCS61; genus Tenebribacter. The sequence goes on along the minus strand of CAZOCS010000037.1, from coordinate 14,894 downwards.
ATGCCGTAAAGCTTAAAATAAGCGCTTCTGGTCTTCGTTCTAAGTTCTGGTCTGGTCATTACTGGTTTCGTGCTTCAGATGGCTTATTCTTAAAATATGAGGGTTGGAACGGCCTTCCTGGTTCAACTAAAACTATTATTGAATTTTTGAAGAAGGAGTAGCAAATGCAAATTGCTGACATAAAACATTTTTCTGTGATATTTAATCCAACAGCCGGAAAAGGGAACGCAATCAAAAAGCTTCCGATAATAAAACAATTTTTAGATGAAAATAGTTTAAGTTATGAGATCCACACAACAAAAGAGATTGGACATGCAATTGCCTTGGCAGAAGAATTATGTAATGATCCGGAAACTGCAATTATTGCTGCTGGTGGAGATGGAACTATAAATGAAGTGATCAATGGATTAATGCTAGCTAAAGATAAAAAACCTGAACTTACACCAATTTTTGGAGTTCTGGCAATTGGACGTGGAAATGATTTTGCTTATGGCGCCGGTGTCCAAGCTTCTTTAGATGATTGCCTAAAAGCACTTGTGGAAGGAGCCATTCAACCAATGGATATTGGCTTGATTAAAGGTGGTGACTATCCTAATGGAAGGTATTTTGGAAATGGTATCGGAGTTGGATTTGATACGATAGTTGGATTAGAAGCAGCTAAGATGAAACATATTCATGGTGCTGCCGGCTACATGATCGGAGCTTTTAAAACTTTAATAACTTATCCCGCTGCCCCTGAAATAGAAATGGAGATCAATGGAGAAAGAGGTGTTTATACTCCTGCACTGGTTTCTATAATGAACGGCAGCAGAATGGGCGGTACTTTCTTTATGGCACCTGATGGGAAGAACAATGACGGTCTTTTAAATTTATGCATGACCCAACAGGGAACCCGGCTTAAACTATTACATACAATGCTACATTATACAAAAGGAACACAAGATACACTAGATAATACAAAAACAGCTCTCATTTCTTCTATTACACTTAAAGCTATTAAAGGTGAAATGGCTGTTCATGCAGATGGAGAAACAATTTGTGAGAAAGGCAAAATACTGGAGATCAGCTGCATTCCCAACGCTTTAAATATACTAAAGTGAGTTTAGATTGAATTTAGCCGGTAGATTTACAGCGACTATTATTCATATTATTTTACGAACAATTTGCAAAGTTGATTCTAAAGAAATAACAAAAATTCCATTAAAGGGTCCATACATAGTTGCAATAAATCACATTAATTTTCTGGAAGTTCCAATGATATTCACTCATTTACTACCCAGAAAAGTTGTTGGGATCGTTAAAAAAGAAACCTGGAAAGGCGGTCTGATAAAATGGGTTGCAACTAAGTGGGAAGCAATTTCTGTTGATCGGGAAGGTCAAACAACTGAAACATTCCGTCAATCAAGGAAAGTGCTAAAAGATGGATATTTTTTAATCATTGCCCCGGAAGGAACGCGGAGCAAAGATGGCAAACTACGCAAGGGAAAACCCGGAGTTATCAGCATTGCGCTGCGTTCTAAAGTTCCCATAATTCCCATAGCACATTTTGGTGGAAAAGATATAATTAAAAATTTGAAATCATTCAAAAGAACAAAGTTCACATTTAAAGTTGGAACTCCAATCATTCTTCATCCGGAAGGAAAGACCGATCAAGACAAACGTAAATATTTCACAGATCAGCTGATGTATAGACTTGCAGAACTTCTTCCCAAAGAGAATAGAGGTGTTTACAGCAATTTGGATAATATTAATAAAAATGAGATAATTGAAGTTTTACTGGAAGATTAAGGAGATAACATGGAGAAAATTGTAGCTGCTTGCGGTCTTGTTTGTAGTGGATGTTTTGCCTATAAAGCAACAATTAAAGATGATGATGTGCTCAGAGCAAAAACAGCCGAATTCTGGTCAACGATTTATGGTGCAAACATAAAAACCGAAGATATCAACTGTGCTGGCTGTTTAACAGATGGGGTCAAATTCAATCATTGTCTTGAATGCGAAATAAGAAAATGTTGTATAGATAAAGGTTATGAGAATTGTGCGCATTGCCCTGATTACAGCTGTGAAATATTAGATGGTTTATTAACAAATATTCCTGAAGCAAGAATTGTTCTAGATGAGATCAAGACAGATCTTTGATAATTTTTTATGTCACCATCCGCAAGACTTTCAGCCATTTCGAATGTAACTTGAAATCTTGCGGATGGTCGCAGACCTTCGCAATGGTTGAAGATTTTTATCAATATTCGTCACAATTCGCAAGGTCTTCGACCATTGCGAAGGTAACTATTACTCTAAACTTTGCAATAAATCCTTTAGAACCTCTTCCTTCAAAACACTTTTAGCTGAATCCTTAAAATCAGCTAAGTTTAAATCTAATTTATCTTCATAAAAATGTGCTTGTAATGCCATTTCCAGTCTATCTATTTGCTTGATATACTTTGCTTCCTTATTCTCTGCATTCTCAAATTCTTCCCAAAGTTTAATGTATTTATTTCCATGTTTTAATTTGCTGAATACTTTTTTTACTGATGCAATTTCAAGTTCGTATTTTGTGGTATCTGATACATTGTCATTTGGAGTTATATCTCCAGCATAGATCTCACCTATTTCATGGATGAGAGAGTATTTAAGTACTTTTATAATATCAAGTTCGGGTAAATATTTATCTGCGATAAGCCAGGCTAACATTGTTGTTGTAAAGCTGTGATCTGCCACACTTTCACAGAATTTCTTATCAATTCCATTTTTCAACCAACCCTGCCTGAAAAGATTTTTTAATGACTGGATCTCAAAAAACACTTCCAATATTTCATTTTTTTTATTTTCCATTACTAATTTTGAATTTTTCTTTATCATATTACCCATGTTTATTATATTCTTCCTTTTTTCCATTTTCCTTGTCGATAGATAATTACAGCTAATATAGTTGTGAAAATATTACTAATAAGCATCGACCACCAAAGCGCATCATAGGAGTGAGATGAAAGTGGGATTGATAGCTTTGTTAGTATCTCGTTTAGGAAGCTATCGCGAATAAATGCATATTCAAGGATCTTGCCCGAAAGTATGAACACCAGCGGGATGCGCAAAAACCATAGTCTTGAAATATTCAATATCATTGTTGGTTTTGTATGCCCGGATCCATTGAATACTCCCATAAAAACAAATAATACACTGAAAATGAGAGCGGCAAATGAGACAACTTTGAACATCCTTTCCCCTACACCTGCGATCGCCGGATCGTTTATGAAGAATCTTGTTAGGGACGAACCGAAGAAATAAAGAAATGAGCACCCAACTAACATTATCAGCAAGACCAATACCATTCCAACTTTCACACTTTTCACAGCTCGGGATACTTTTTTTGCGCCCAGGTTCTGCCCAACCATCGTAGCAAGTGCATTACTAATACCCATCGCTGGCATCATGAAGAGTCCCATCATTCTATTTCCAATTGAAAACACACTTATAACTAAAGTTCCATAAGTATTCACAAATCCCTGTAGAATAATGAATCCGAAACTTGTAATTGAATGCGCTACAGAAGCTGGAATGCTGATATCAAATATCTTTTTAAGAAGTTTCTTATCGGGTTTCAGTTCATGTAAATTTGGAATTATGTGTTTTGTTTTCTTTTTTAGGTAGTATAATGCCAAACCGGCTGCAACCACTCTTGAGATCAAGGTTGCCTGAGCAGCTCCAACTGTTTCCATCCTGGGCATAAAACCAATTCCAAAAATAAAAATTGGATCTAAAACTACATTCAAACTTACTGATATTATCTGGATCTTCATTGGAGAGATCGTATCACCCAAACCATGTGCAAAGCTCTGGTATGTAAGAAATATGAACATAAACAAAACTCCCACCAGAATATAGGATATAAATTGTTTAGAAACTTCAAATATCTCTTGCGGAACGTGAAGTAAGCTTAAAATGTTATCTAGAAATAAAAAGGAGAATGTTAAAAACACAATTGAAAATGCTATGAGGATCAGCACAAACTGGCCTACTACTTTTTTCATCATCTCCGGAGTACCGGCACCTTTGAATTGGGAAATGAGAGCAGTTCCTGCAACTACAAATCCAATTCCAAAAGAAGAAAGAAAGAAAATTAACGGGAAAGTAAGACCTGCTACAGAAACCGCATTCATGGCATTCTCGCCTAACTTACCTAACCAGAAAGCATCGGTAAGATTATAAAACATCATCATGAAATTTGATAGCATTATCGGCAATGCTAATTTCATCATGTTCTTATAAATATCTCCCTTTGTTAGATCCATGCCGGTTTCTTTCATTAAATCTCCATTTTAGCCGATAGAGCTTTGTAAATGTTTAATTCAATAATTTTTCTAATCGTTCTAAATTCTGCTGAGCAATTTCAAACTCAGGATTATTCTTAATGCAATTTCTAAGCAGTTCTTCAGCTTCTTCATAGTTCTTGTCATCAATCAATAATGAAGCAAGATTATTCAATGTTTTCGGTTCATTTGGAGCTTCATGTAATATTTCATTATAAAGCTTTTTAGAAATTTCAAATCTGTTGTTTGAATGCTGAATGAATGCATAATTGTATTTCGCTTCCACAAACGTGGGATCTAGCATCATTGCTTGCAGGAAGTGATGTTCAGCTTTATTTTGATTTTTATTGAAAGTGTAATATAATCCCCAATAATATTCAAAATCGGATGACAAAATGTAAATATTGGAGTATTTGCTGAGAAGTTCATAAGCTTTTGTCGTTTCATTCTTAGAAAGCAGAATTGCAACTTGTTGTATTGCTTCACTTTCGCTGTTAAATAATTCCGGTCTTCCAATAATTAATGATTGAACTTTCCAGTTGTTATTAATTAAATGCAGATTGATAGTAATATCGTATTTATTATTGATATCAAAATAGATAAGAGCTTGGTTTTTTTCTTTTGTTATTGCAGATGAAACCAGATCAAAACTATTAATTTTTTTTATTACTTTATTTGCTGCAATTCTGCCTGCAAAATCATCTTCCAGATCATGCAGTTTCCAATACTCATTATTACTCATAAATGAAGTTACTTTCCCCCACTCATTTGTGTAAAGATGCTGCAAGAATTCCAATGCAAGATCTTCATAAGTTTTTGGGTTAGAATTTACTTTAAGTTCATCAAGTGAAAGTCTTTCTTTTAAATAATTTAACGGGACTATAGGATTTATTTTAAACTGATTTAAATAATTTGATATTTTCTTTTTTCCTTCCCTTGTTTCTGCCATTGTAATTGGCAGTTGATCATCGAATATTTTTTGTGGTTTAGTGATCCAAAGAGCCATCTGTTTTTTTAGTAGATCAATGTATTCCATTTGCGAATCTGATTTTCCTTTTAATTGCATAATATCAGAACTTTGTAAATGATATTCACATTCACTTGGACATTTTTCATCAACTCTCAAAATATTACAATCTTCCCAGCAAATATCAAAACCTTTTCTGAGGCAGAATCTTGTTCCTGTTTTTGTCTTGCATATTTTGCATTTTTTCTTTTTGAAGATTTTCAAATCATTTCTCCTTAAACTATTTCCGGTGCAGGCGGCATATTGCGTTTGAATTCAGATTTTTTTATCATTCTCTTAACTTTATTTATTTTCTCTTTAGAAAATTTTGAGATCAGTTCTTTCTCTTCTTTTTTCAAATCAAGCATCTGGTATAAAATTTCATCAAGTTCAGCATAGGTTATTCCCATTTCATCTTCGTCGGTCTGCCCTTCCCACAGATCTGCAGTAGGTTTTTTGTTTATCACGCTTTGTGGTAATCCCAATTCTTCAGCAACTTTGTAAACCTCAGTTTTGTACAGATGTCCTATCGGTTCAAAAGCACAGGCGCTGTCTCCATATTGAGTACAATACCCTATCATCAGCTCAGAAAGATTCCCTGTTCCTGCTACCAAAGCCTGATATTTTGCTGAGAGATCATAAAGTACACACATCCTCTCACGTGCCATCCGGTTCCCTTTTCGAAGAATATCAGCATCTTGCTCATAATTTTCAAAATAGGAATCCACCATTGGAGATATGTTTATCAATTTATGTTTGATACCCAACATGTTAGCTAATTCAAGTGCATCATTCAAACTATCAGGATGGCTCTTACGATAGGGCAACATCACACCTATAACATTTTCTGCACCTACAGCTTTAACGCATAACGCTGCTGTAACAGATGAATCTACACCACCTGACAAACCAACAATGAGTTTAGAAAATCCGGCAGATGTTAGTTGTTCTTTTATGAATGTTACCATTAATTCAACTTGCTCATCAATATCGATCACACGCATATCATACTCCTATTTAACCAATTAATATCAACTTGCAAATAAGTTTTTAAACATATCAAGGTCAAGCAAATTATTCCATTAAATAATCATAATTTCGATGTAGAAAGCCCTAACCAAAAACAGCTTGACATTAGATTATTCCTTTAAATCTTCGAACTAATATTAATAAAATTTAAATAAAAATAAAAAGGAGTTTTGAACATGAACATAAGTGAGATGAAGTCTAAGCACAAATTATTAAAAGATTACTCATACGAATTAGGAGAGATCGAAAAAGGCTATACGAACAGAACACTGTATGTGAATTTGAGTAACAACGAGATCAAGGAAAAACCTGTTACACAGCTCATGAAGGATAAATTCGTTGGTGGAAAGGGATTTGGTTTGAAATTACTTTGGGATGCTACGAAACCAGATACTAAATGGGATGATCTTGAAAATGAGATCATAATTTCACCAGGACCGATCGGTGGAATTACTCAGTATGCCGGTGCAGGAAAATCGCTTGTAGTCTCACTTTCTCCACTCACAAATATTGTTATTGATAGTAATGTAGGCGGGTATTTTGGACCTTTCCTGAAATATGCCGGATTTGATGCTTTAGAAATTCAAGGGAAAGCAGAGAAAGATGTTATCGTTATCATTGATGGAAAAGATGGTGTTATACGCATTGAGGAAGCTCCCGAAGAAGCTGTTGATAGCCACATTCTAGCTGAGCAGCTTACAGATATGTACTCTGAATCTGATAATAAGAAAAATCTTGTTTCTGTAGTTTCTGCCGGTCTGGCAGCCGAAAACAGCTATATCGGTGTTCTCAACTTTAGTTTTTATGATAAAAAAAGGCAGAAGGTTCGCTTAAAACAAGCGGGTCGTGGTGGAATTGGAAGTATACTTAGAGATAAAAAGATCAAAGCTATTGTAGCAATTGCAGAAAGCATAAAACCAGATGCAAATCATGTTGTGGATATGGAAGCAATAAAAGAGTGCGGTGCCAGATTCAATAAAGAAATGCGTGAACTGGACGATGATCAATGCAGGATGAGAAAAGAAGGTACGGCTCATTTGGTTGAGATAATGGATGATTATGATCTTCTTCCTACAAATAACTTTAAATATGGTTCCCACAAAGATATAATGAATATTCATTCCAGCGTTTGGCGTTCTAAGTTCACACAAGGTGTTTTTGATGGATGCTGGATCGGCTGTACAATGGCTTGTGCAAAAGCAGTGGACGGATTTGAACTCAAAACTGGACCATATAAAGGTGACAAGGTTATCGTTGATGGTCCGGAATACGAAACAGTTGGTGGGCTTGGCTCTAATTGCGGTATATTTGATGCTGATCACATAATTGAAGCCAATTTTTATTGCGATACATATGGAATTGATACGATTTCTTATGGAACACTTACTGCTTTCTTGATGGAATGTTATGAAGCAGGGATCATAAATAAAGAGATAACTGGCGGATTGGAATTAACATTCGGAAATGCAGATGTTGCAATGGAACTAATGCATCAAATGGCTCGAGGAGAAGGTTTTGGTGTTATTGCCGGAATGGGTGTGAGAAAAATGAAGGAATATTTCGCTAAAGAATACGGAGCAGATATTAACTTCATGAACGACATAGGTATGGAAAATAAAGGTCTTGAATATTCGCAGTATGTTTCTAAAGAATCTTTGGCTCAGCAGGGTGGTTATGCTATGACCAATAAGGGCCCACAGCACGATGAAGCCTGGTTGATCTTTATGGATATGGTAAATAATCAAATTCCTACTTTTGAAGATAAAGCCGAAGCATTACACTACTTCCCAATGTTTAGAACCTGGTTTGGCTTGATGGGTTTGTGCAAACTCCCATGGAACGATGTGGAACCAGCCGATAATGCTGAAACTGATGAACCAGGAAAAGTTCCTGAGCATGTTCAAAATTATGTTACTATTTTCAATGCTGTTACAGGATTAAACATCGATAAAGAAGAAATGATACGCCAATCTGAGCGTGTTTATAACTTCCAGAGAACTTTCAATATCCGTAGAGGTTACGGTCTTAGAAAACACGATGCTCAACCTTACCGTGCTGCAGGCCCCGTAACTGTTGAAGAGTATGAATCACGCTCCGATAGATATGACAAACAATTACTAGAAAATATTAAAGTGGATCCGGAAGGAAAATCTACTGAAGAAAAAGTTGCGATCTTGCGGGAATACAAAGAAGATATGTATGAGCAGCTCCTGGATGCAGTATATAATCGTCGAGGATGGACCAAGGCAGGAGTTCCTAAAATAGCTCATCTAAAAAATATTGGAATGGATTTACCGGAAGTACTAAAGATCGTTGAACCGTTGCAGTAATGCAACAATAAACCTGAAAGGGGTTAAAAGCCCCTTTCTTATTGCCTATGGATAAAAAAGAATATTTTTCAGCACACGATCCGAAGATAGTTCCAACTTTGCAAAATGCTGTAATTGGAATTGCCGGAGCAGGTGGGCTTGGTTCTAATATTGCAGTTTCACTTACGAGATCTGGAATTGGAAAACTGATTGTTGCAGATTTCGATAAAATAGAGCCTTCCAACTTGAACAGACAGCAATTTTTTATAGATCAGATCGGAATACCTAAGGTTATTGCACTGCTGGAAAACTTGAATAAGATCAGTACATTTACTCAATATCAGGTGCATGAGATCAAGCTGAATGAGGAGAATATTCCTTTTATCTTCAAGGATGTAGACATTATGGTTGAAGCCTTTGATAAAGCAGAGATGAAAGCTATGCTGATCGAAACCTGGCTTACTAACTTTCCTGATAAACCCATCATTGCAGCTTCCGGATTAGCCGGTTGGGGAAAGAATGAACTTCTACATTCACGAAAGATCGATAATCTATATATTTGTGGTGATGAGCAAACAAATCTACAACCTGGCATCTCCCCTATGGCTCCCAGAGTGGGGGTTGTTGCAAACATGCAGGCAAACATGGTTCTAGAGATTTTACTGAAAGATATATGAAAACAATAACGGTTAATGAGAATTCCTTGAAATGGGAAGAAAATATGAGCATCAATGTAATTCTGCAAAGAATGAATTATACTTTTAGGATGCTGGTTGTAAAAGTAGACGGCAAACTAATTAAGAAAAATGAATACGATACTACAATTGTAGTTCCTGGTGCTGATGTGAAGGTTATCCACTTAATGAGTGGTGGCTAAACTTTTAATGAGAATTAACTTTTCAACTGAACTTCCAAAACAGAAAGAATATTTCCACTTTTTTGAAACTACAAGTTGGAACAAAGAATACAAACTTACTTCAAAAGAATTACTTCAAAGCATTCAAAACAGCTCATATTGCATCTCTGCTTACAACAATGAGAAATTAGTTGGTTTCGGGAGAATGCTTTCCGATGGCATTGCACATGCAGTTATTTTCGATGTTATTGTTTTACCTGAATTTCAGGGAAACGGTATCGGTGGAATGATAACTGAAATGCTGATCGAAGAATGTAAAAGACTGAAGATCAGAGATATTCAACTCTTTTGTGCCGATGGAAAGATAGGATTTTATGAAAAGTTTGGATTTAAAATACGATCAGGAAATCGTCCCGGAATGGAAATTAGACTTCGGTATTAATAATGGAATTAACAAGATTCGATGATATTAATAAATTCCTGCAAACCACAAAACCAATACTTCTAGAAAATGAGGTTGAGAATAACCTGATACTGGGAGTTAGTTTACATATTAAATCAAATCCAGAAAAATATAAGGAAAGATACCTAGCAGTAATTTCTAAAGGAAATGATATTTTGGCAATTGCTGTTTGCACACCTCCATTCAAGCTTCTTTTCTGGGGAAAATCAGATAACTGTAAATATGAGATGGAACTCATAATTTATGACATTTTACATTCAAAATTGGAAATTAGTGGTGTTCTATGTTTATCACATCATGCTTTGCAATTTGCTGAAATCTGGCAGGAAAAAACCGGAGAACCATTTCGAACCGGTATGTCTGAAAGGATCTACAAATTGACCGAAGTTATATTCCCAAAAGATATTAAAGGAAAAATGAGGTTAGCAACTCTGGTTGATCTGGATTTGATTTGCCGATGGATGCAGGAATTCCATTTTGAAGCTGTACCTGATGATCCAATGACCAATTTTGAGGAATTTGCAAAAAAGAAGATCGATAATGAGGACATCATGATCTGGGATGATGGTGAGCCGGTGTCATTAGCTTCCAGTGCCAGACCCACATTGAATGGGATCAGCATTAACCTTGTTTATACTCCAATACAATTTCGTAAAAAGGGCTATGCAACGGCATTGGTGGCTCATCTCTGCCAGAAATTACTTAACGATGGATGGAAATTCTGTACTCTTTTCACTGATCTCTCAAATCCCACTTCTAACAGTATTTATCAAACAGTTGGTTTTCGGCCAATATGCGATTTCCAAGAATATTTTTTGCAAAATTATTTGTAAATAAAAGTAAAATTACTTTAAATTATTAAAATAAATCTACTTTCTTAATAATTAATAAAATATTTTTTATTTACAGAGAATTATATTTTATGTTTTTTGGTTTGGAGGTTTATTAATGAAAGTATTTATAATATTCATTTGTTGTTTTGTACTATTTTCTTGCACAAGCAATAAACTTGTAAAAGATTTTGAGAAACAAGAGATTCCTCAATCTGCAGCAGGTCTTGAAGAATTCAAAGTAGATGAATATGAAGAAGATTATATCAAAAAACAAAAAAATGCTAATGCAAAACTCGTTTATGCAGATAATCTTATAAAACTAGGTGATTATCAGTTGGGAATTAGGATTTACCTGGAAGTTTTTGAAGATGTTAAATACAGAGATGACCAAAGAGATGACGCGATCTTTAAATTAGGAAAGACATACGAAAGTGTTTTGTATGAAGATGCAGATATTAATAAAGCTATATATTATTATGAGTTATTAATAACTGAATTCCCATTATCTGACCGCAGGCTGGAGGCTTTTCAGCGTAGTCAATTATTAAGATTGCAACTCGAAGAAAGAGAAATTTATAAAAAAAATAATACAACCGAGTAGAGGAAAATTAATGTTTAAAACAAATGAATATTTTGAGGGAAAAGTAAAATCGATAGCTTTTAAAGATGCAGAAAGTGATGCAACAATTGGCGTTATGGCAAAAGGTGAATATGAATTTGGAACATCTAAAATGGAAGTTATGACTGTTGTCAGTGGAAAACTGATTGTAAAATTGCCCGATTGTGATAGCTGGAAAGAGTATAGGAAATATGATTCTTTCATAGTTAAAGCAAACAAAAAATTTCAAGTGAAAACAGATGGAGAAACAACATATATTTGCCGTTATTACAATGATTCAGATTGTGGATGTGGTTGTAATTGTAGTTAAAATACATTAATGAAAAAAAGTTTAATTTTATTTATAACAATTTTAGTTGTAATTTTAAGTTTTTTTAATTTATTCTCAACAGAAAAACCAGATCTTGAAATATTTGAAGGAAAACTTAAAAATATGGGTGGTGAATGGTTTATCATCTCCGATGGAGATTTTTACCAATTAAATTTAGCGCCTGAAGATTTTTTAGTTGAAAATAATATTTCACTTACGAATATAGAACAATTTAAGGCAGAAGGTATAATTCTTGATGAGATTATCGATGTTTACCGTATACTTACAGATAATTCCATAATCGAACTGAGAGATGATACAGGAAATCCATTATGGAAAGAAGAGCGGCAAATTGGACATTTTCATGTAAATCCTAAAATGTGTATTGGATGTCAGTTGTGCGTGAGTGTATGTCCTACCGATGCAATCTCAATGATTCATGGACGAGCTATTATTGATGCCGATAAATGTATCGATTGTGGAATTTGTGAAATTGGAAAAGGAAACTATAGGGGTTGCCCAACAAATGCTATAAAAAAACTGGAATAATTATTTATCCTTTTAATTATTAAGATTTCTTGAAATTTTGTTTTTGATATTGGATTATTTCATATCTCAATCGTACTCCCAAGATCAGTTGACAGTCAGTTCTAATAAATTTTTATAGAGTATATAATTTACGGAGGTATCTTTTGGATTGTCCGATTTGCAAAAATGAACCAATGATCATATTGGAACTTAATGAGGTTGAAATAGATTATTGTTTGAGTTGTAAAGGTATCTGGCTAGATGCCGGAGAGCTGGAATTACTTTTGGGAAGTAGTACGGAAACTTTGGAATTTTTAAATTCTTTTACAGTCGATAATAAAACAAAAGAAAAACCTCATAAATGCCCGGTCTGTAATAAAAAAATGGAAAAAATATTAGTTATTGGCAAGAAAAAAATTAGAGTAGATAAATGCAAAAACAATCATGGTATATGGTTTGATTCTGGTGAATTGGAAGACATTCTTGGTATGAGAAAATTGGACAATAAAAATAAAGTTTTAACATTATTAAATGATATGTTAGGAAAAAAAATAAAGGAGTAGGAGGAAAAATGGTTGGTTTTATAGTAGCAATTGCAATTTTAATGATCATCGTCTTTAGTTTAGTTGGAATATACAATAGTTTGATTCGACTGCGTAATCAAGTTAAAAATGCCTGGTCTCAAATTGATGTTCAACTTAAAAGACGACATGATCTGATCCCAAATCTTGTTGAAACAGCTAAAGGTTATATGAAGCATGAGCAGGACACACTCAAAGGTATTACAGAAGCTCGAAGCAGAGCGATGGGTGCAGGTTCTGTTGGTGATAAAGCCAAAGCAGAAGGTGAACTAAGCGGTGCTATGAGCAAATTCTTTTTAGTAGTAGAAAATTATCCCGATTTGAAAGCAAATAGCAATTTTCTGGCAGTTCAGGAAGAACTAACTTCTACAGAGAATAAAATTTCTTTTGCCCGTCAGAGCTACAACGATCAAGTATTGTTTTTCAATAACAAGATCCAAATGTTCCCATCGAATGTTATTGCAGGAATGTTTAATTTCAAAGAGAATGAATTTTTTGAAATCGATAACGAAGCAGAAAGAGCTGTTCCAAAAGTAGATTTTTCTTAAAAAGAGATTCATTCAATTGTCATCCTCATGGAAGCGGGGATCTGAGAACATAAAGAAAAGTGAGATTCCCAATCGTAATTGGGAATGATAATGATTGTTTACATTCAAAATCTCTAAAAGGATTCAAATAATATGTGGGAATTAATTCGTGCAAATAAACGCAAATCTTTATTCCTATTTCTTGTAATGGGAATTTGTCTTTTGGTTCTCGGATTCTTCATCGGTGGAGCTTACGCAGGTGAGGATGGTGGAGGCATAGGACTTTTTATCGCCTTTGGGATTTGGATTTTGATGTCCATGATAAGTTATTTCAGAGGTGATTCTATTATTTTAATAATGAGCAGAGCTAAAAAAGTTTCTTACAATGTACATCCACAACTTTTCAATGTTGTAGAGGAAATGAAGCTTGCTGCAAACCTGCCTGTAATGCCGGATATTTACATAATTCCAGAAGAAGCTCCGAATGCTTTTGCCGTAGGAAAAAAGCCAGAGAATTGTGCTATTGCAATTACAGCAGGACTTCTTGAACGTTTGAATAGAGATGAGCTGCAGGGAGTTATTGCTCATGAGATGTCGCATATACTAAACCGTGATGTTCTATTTATGACCTTTTCTGGTGTTCTATTGGGAAGTATTGTATTCTTGTCACACGTATTCCTGCGAAGTATGTGGTTTAGTGGTGGTGGAAGCAGATTTAGAAGTAAAAGTTCTAAAGGCGGTGGACAGCTGCAATTGATCATGATTGTCGTAGCTCTCATTATGGCAATATTAGCTCCTTTAATGGCAAGATTATTATATCTTGCCATTTCCAGAAAGCGTGAGTATCTTGCTGATGCTTCTGCTGTAAGACTCACACGTTATCCCGAAGGTTTGGCTTCTGCTTTAGAAAAAATTTCTTTAAACAATTATGAAATGAAAACAGCCAACAAGGCTACTGCTGCTCTGTATATAGCTAATCCGCTAAAGCCAAAAGGGATGAAACTATCTAATCTTACAAGTACACATCCGCCAATGAATGAAAGAATTCAAATTCTCCGCAGTATTTCTCATGGTGCAAATTTTATAGATTATCAGAATGCTTTTACTTCCGTTAAAGGAAAACAAAATATTATTCCATCATCAGGAATAAGAGAAAAAAAGAAAATTAACATACGTACTTCTACTGCTGCATCTACACAAACTAAGTCCGCAAAAAAAAGCACTCGTGATCTTGGTGATCTTATGCGAGCCGTAAATAAATATATGTTCTTATCCTGTGCTTGCGGTTTAAAGATGAAAATACCTCCGAATTTCAAAAAAGATAAGATCAATTGTCCTCGTTGTAGTAGAGAAAATCACGTTCCGATAGCTGAATTGGCTGCAATATCCGGCATGGTTGCGGGAGATGAAAAAAATAATGTTATACATAATAGACAAGTAGATCAAGATTCATTTGTTTATAATAGAAGCGGAAAAGGATGGGAAACTTTTAGTTGCCGATGCGGAAGTCCTAAACAGCTATCACC
>CAZOCS010000036.1:0-22987 GCA_964578365.1 uncultured Candidatus Cloacimonadota bacterium | reverse complement strand
CTCTGTAAAAACTCTCAAGAGATACATATATCGGGGGATAAAGCTCAATATTATTAATTATTATTTTACAATTTTTATCATATTCTAATTTATGTATTAATAATTAGAGGAAGGGATCTTATGAAAAATATTAATATGGTAGTTGATATTGGAAACACACATATTGTAATGGGTTTTTATTACAATACTCAATGCCTATACACATGGCGCTTAAAAACTGATAAAGCAAAAACGGAAGATGAATATTTCAGTATTATCAAGCAGTTGGCAGATGACCGCAAATTTATACTATCTCATATTAATAAAGCCACTATCTCATCAGTTGTACCGGAAATTACACGGATCTTTTCTCATCTTATAAATAAATACATAAAATGTGATTTTGAAATTATTAATGCATATTCTGAACTTGGATTAAAATTTCCAATGGAAGATCCCGGATTCATTGGCTCGGATCTCGTGGTAAATGCATTCTCGGCAATAACAAAATACAAAACCAATTGTATTATATGTGATTTTGGAACAGCAACTACAATTCAATTAGTTGGAAAGGATGGTCAATTTTTTGGAACCATAATAGCTCCTGGTGTAATTACTTCTGCCAAGAATCTCTTCGATTCAACTGCTCTGCTCTCGAATGTACAACTACAAAAACCGGAACATTTATTGGGAATGAATTCAACAGATGCTTTGCTTTCCGGTATTATTACAGGAAATTCACTCATGCTGGATGGATTTATCAAAGCCCTAAAAGCAAAATATAATGATCTTGGTTTAATAACAACCATTGCCACTGGTGGAATTGCTGAGTTGATCTGTAGTGATATTAAAGAAATTGATGTTATTGATAAAAATTTAACTTTGGATGGCTTGAATCTTATCTGCTGCAAATAAATAAATTGATGAATAAAAAATTATTAATTGTCTCGATCTTATTATTGGTTTACTTATTCTCTTTTGCCCAAGAGTTCCAACCGGAACTCAGGCTTAGAGGAATAGCAAAATTAGAGTATAACGAAATCGATGTTTATAGATTCCAAAAAGGATTTTCGATCACAGCTTACCCGCACAACAAATTTGGCACATATCAGATCCAAACAGAAAAAGAGATCGATTATGATGAACAATTTGTCAAACTTACTGCAGAATTAAATAATATAGAGCTTTATCCACCTATATATGTATCTCTTGAGAGTTTTTACAGAGATGCATTCTATGGCTATTTCAAAAGAGAATTACTTAAGAAATGTAAGGAACTTATGAGTGATGTGGATCGTGAGCAAAGTGAAGGTTTGATCCCTGAAATCATTATCAAACTACCAAAAATGGCACTTCCTAAATCTGTTCGAAGATTCATGGGTGATAAAGCCGGGAGACTGAATCTTAATGGTAGCCAACGGTTAACATTTGCAGGTAGAAGAACTGTACGTGATGAACCGGGGGATGAAAGAGATGATAATATTCGTTTTACTCCGGAAATGCGACAAGATCTTAACTTGCGTCTCAGAGGAACAATTGGTGAGAAGATCCATGTGAATGTGAATCATCAATCTACTTCCGATGAAGATGTAATGCCAACACCAAGTGAGATCAATATAAATTATGAAGGTGATGAAGATGAGATTATAACAACAATTGATGGCGGTAATATTTCTCTCTCATTATCCGGGTCAAAATTTATTAGCTACAGCGCTTCATCCGAAGGTCTTTTTGGTATTAAAACACAACTCGAAGCTGGTAATTTAAGAGTTACCACGATCATGGGTAAAGATGAAGCAAAAAAGAACACACAAACCTGGACCGGGGATTCTCAAGCGGATTCAACTGTGTTTAGAAGTAATGCTTTTGTTCCTAGAACTCACTACTTTATCGAACAACCTTCTGCCTTGTATTCGCTTTATAGTGATCTAGATGGCGAAGAAGGGACAGCTTATCCAATGGGATGGAAAGGGAATGCTATAAAGTTAGATGATACTTCGGGTAAATGGATTCTTTCAGCGGATGGCGCGGGTATGCTTCCCGATATGACCAAAGAATTTACTGTTTATCTTGATGACGGATCTGCAAGTAACAATACAATGACTATTGATGGTGTGAATTATAACGATCCGACAGACACATATCATTTTGATATTCTATTAGAGGGTACAGATTACATAGTTAATGATGAAGCTGGTATCATCATTATGACATTGCCACAAGGTATAAACAAAATTTATGCAATAGGTATTACATATACTCGTAAAGACGGGATAGTTGTTGGAAATGATGCCGGCTCACCTGTAGAAACTAAGATGCTTCGCATTAGAAACCAGGAAGTAAATGATGAGGATTACTGGAACTTGCAAGTAAGAAATATTTACAATCTGGGAATGCAGAATATCAAAAGTGATGGCTTTGAGATGAGTGTTTACACTTTGCCTCCTGGAGGTACAACTCCAGATCCTAGTGCACCCGAAGAAGTTACTACGGATAGTATTCAAACTCTTAATGAATATCTGAGATTGGATAGCAATGACGATTCTAAGATAAATGGTGAAGATGCTGCTATTAATCTCGATGCAGGTTACATATATTTTCCATTTATAAAACCCTTTTATTCATTACATGACTCGATCATCTATATAGAAGAAAGTATCCCATCAAATGAAATTACTAATTTAATTTTTGTTAAAGGTAAGATAGGAAGAGATCAGATTTCGCTCGGGCGGATGAATATTCTACCAAAAAGTGTTGTAATAAAGATCGGACCAGATGAAAGAAAACTGGTAGAGAATATTGACTACATTGTAGATTACGATTTTGGAATGATCACATTTCTTACAAGTGATGCGAAAGATCCTGAGATAGAAATTAAAATTGATTATCAGTTCAAACCACTTTTTGCCATGGATAATAAAACCATTCTTGGAATGCGCGCCGATATGAAGTTTAATGATAATATTGAACTCGGTGGAACATTTGTTTATCAATCGGAAACTGTTAGGGAAGACAGACCCAAAATAGGTAATGAGAACCGAAGTATTATACTAGCTGATATCGATGGAGAAATTGACTATGAATTACCATTTGTGACTAAATTCATAGACTGGCTTCCACTTATTTCAACTGATGCCAGATCATCTGTAACTCTATCTGGAGAAGTGGCTATGAGCCTTCCCCGCATTTACGGAAGCGATAAACAACATGATAAAAAAGAAGCATATCTTGATGATATGGAAAGTACAATGGAGATGTATCCTCTTGGAATTACAAGAAGTACCTGGTCATTTGCCAGCAGACCGGCAGAAGAGTCTACGGGAAATCTTATCGATTATGGTAAGGCTCATATTAATTACTATATGCCCAATGATGTATATGCAAGAGATGTTTATGATCCAAATTCTTTAACTGAGAAGGAGGAGAGAGAAAAAGTTTCTGTATTGGCATGTAAAATAAAACCCCCCAGTATCGGAATGCCCGGTACAAATATGAAATATTGGGCAGGTATAATGAAATATATCGGTAATAATATAGATTTTTCTAAAAAGAAATATATCGAGATCCTGGCAAAAGTAGATACACTAAATTACAATCAGGAAACCCCTCCGGTAATAATGCATATAGATCTGGGAATAATGAGTGAGGACTTCTATCGTCCCGGTGAAAACGATGAACCGGATAAAGAAGATGGACTCGAAACACCTACTGATGGAATCCTGGATGGTGGAGAAGATGTGGGTCTGGACAGAATTAAAACTGGAGATCCTGGTGATGATCCAACCGATGATTTTGATAATGAAAAAGTAGTGATAAATGGTGCTGAGGAATACCCTAACATCAATGGAACAGAAGGGAACAATAAACTCGATTCAGAAGATTTGAACGATAATGGCGGGTTGGATGAAGATAACATTTACTTTGAGTATTCAGTTAGCTTGAACCAAGGCGAAGAGTTTATGGAAGGAGAATTTAACGGTTGGAGACTATTCCGAATTCCTCTTCATAATTCCGATAATTACAGAGTTATAACAGATAATGCTAACGAAGTTCCCAATATCAAAAAGATAAGTTTTTCTCGTATTTGGTTTGAAGTTGAAGATAGTACCAGAGTTAGAATTGTAAATTTAGATATAGTTGGTAATAAATGGGAAGAAGGATTCATCAAGAATAAGGATGGTACTGTTGCAACAAACGATACCGAAATTATGCAAGTCGGTATTGCCGATAACCAATCGGGTCAGCACTATACACCTGCTCCACATACCGTTATCGAAGAGAAAGGTGAAGCCACGCTTGAGCAATCATTAACAATTGATTATAATAATATGGATGTTAACAAACATGGTTTGGTAACACAATATTTTTTAGATCCATATAATCTTCTTGCTTATAATAAAATTCGATATTGGGTATATGCCGAGAAACCTTTCGAAGGATATTCACCACTTGAACAAGATTCTCTGATAATTCGTCTTGGTGCCGATTCTGTAAATTACTATGAGATCAAACAACCATTAGATCTACAAGAATATAATGCAGTTATGAATGAAGATGGTTGGAATGAAATAGAGATCGAGTTCTCTGAATTTACACAATTAAAAAATATGGATAGTAGAGAAGATGTATCTTATTATCTTGGGAATATCAAGCTTTCTAAAGTTGGGAATCCCAGTCTTTCTGATGTTAGAGAGATGTCTTTAGGTTTAGAAGCATCAAATCAGTTCTCTGGAAGAATTTATTTTGATGATATCAGGGTGGCTGACCCATATGAAGATTTTGGATTTGCAACTAATGCTAATTTTTCAACCAATTTAGCAGACTTTGCTACATTCAGTATTGATATGGAATATAGATCAGAGAATTTTCAATCTTCAGCTAGAAGAACAACTGATATGTCTTTTGTGCAGCAAACATATCTGGATATTACAAATAGGACTAATTTAAATAAATTCATGCCGGCAGAATGGGGCTTTAATATTCCACTTAGTCTAACTAGGTCACATTCTATTGGAATTCCGAGATTTAAATCAGGTTCCGATATTCTACGTGAAGATCTTTTGGATGAAGATAAAGAGCGTGAGACAAATAATAATCTATCCTACCGTGCAGACCTTTCAATAACCCAGACGAAAACACCCAAAAGCAAAATATTAGCATATACTATAAAGAACACAACTCTCACTGGCAATATTCAAAAAACATTTATTACAAATGCCAATCGTGCGGATACTACATTGACATATACAATTAAACATGATTATAATTTCACAATTCCCAAAGAGAAGATCGATATTGGATTATTTTCAAATTATAAGTTTCATTTCTTGCCACATACTATATCTAATTCATTAACTTTACGGAATACTGATCCGCTTGCCTGGCGTTGGGATACTTACACAGATTCGATTCCACATTGGGTTACAAATACAAATTTATTTAAAACTCGTGTATTTGAAACAAATTCAAGTGTAGATTACGATATTTTTAGTGATCTTTCAACTTCGTACGATCTGATCACCAAACGTGATCTAATGTTGAAAAATTACTGGAAAGGATATAACATTGGTGAGGAGAAGGAGAGAGCTCAAACTATTGCTATCAGGTTCGATCCCCAATACATGGATAACATATTTAGCTTCAATGCAGAAGCTTCTGTTGTTTATGATGATGACCATGTAAAAACTGGTACGCAAGATACACTATATTATAGAGGTGGTGTAAACAGGAGAATTGGTGGTGATTTTACTTTAAAAAATCAGGACATGTTACGTGATCTAGCTAGTTGGCTTGATAAAAAGTTCTCTGAAACTGGTGATGAAGATGAAATTTCCGAACCCAAACAGGGACAAGATCAAGAGTATGAAGATGAAGAAAAGGAACTTTTGGAACAAAAAGAGATCAGAACTCCATTTGTTAGTGGTGATCCAAAAAATGAATTTGAAGAATTCTCGAACAGGGAAATGGGTAATTCTAATGGAGATGATGAATCACAAGACGGCTTGCCGGAAGATCTAAAAAATGGTGATAAAAGTGGACAGCAAGAACTGATTCAGGAAGCAGAACAGATGGCAATGCCCGAACGCAAAAGTAATCCTATAGCCTCAATTGTAAGCTATATAAGCGGATTAAGCAATATCCGTGTTTCCTATGATAATGCATATCGTACAACATATGAAGACAGATTCGAACGCCCTAATTTTTTATATCAGTTAGGTCTGCCTCATATCCTTGAAGAAGAAGGAGAAAATAAGGAAATAATTATTAAATCAACTTCCGACAATTATTCTACATCAGCCAGCTTCCCGATCATAAAAAATCTATCAGCAAATTTTGGTTACTCAAAAGAGATAATAAAAACTATTAGTAATAATAGTACTGAAAAAAGATCCATAACATTCCCAAATGTTTCTGTAACCCTAACAGAATTTGAAAAGCTTATAAGGGCAGATAAAATACTTACAAGTTCTCGTCTTACAAGCAGCTATGTCTATTCGGCAATCCAGGATGGTGATATCGATTTTATTAATCCCGATACTGAATCGAAACGAATTAATTTTTCACCACTGATTTCTTGGCATGGGAACTGGGTTCATAATATTACAAGTAGTTTTTCTCTAAATTATTCTGATCTTGAGAACATTAGCCATCGTGTTAGTTATGATGATGTTAGGCATACAGTTACTCAATCTATGAATGGAAATTTATCTTGGTCTTTCTCAAACCCCAAAGGTGTAAGAATTTTGTTCTTTAAACGAACAAATATGAAAAATGAATTTACCACAGATATTGCTTTTAGCATGGGAAATGAGAAAGCTACAAGACAGGGTCAGGAAGAAAAAATTGTAGAAATTAATAGAGAATCATACAGCGTTACTCCGGGTGCTTCTTATAAATTTAGTAAAAGTATTACCGCCGGACTAACCAGTGAATTTGAACGGACAAGAGATAAAAAGCGAAAAACAACTTCATCTATGTTCCGTCTTAGTATCTGGGTAGAAATAATTTTTTAAAAACTAATTCAATAATTGTCGCAAGCATTTTACTTGACATCAAGATATTCTATTACTTAAGAAGTATATAAATAAGGAGAAACCGATGGTAACTAAAGCGCAAAAATTCAGGTTAGGCATTTTTATTACCGTAATATCAGTTTTAATGGTCATGTTTCTCATCATGGTTGCCGGAACCAAGATCATGGAAAAACGTGATATTTATTATATTCGATATAAAGATTCATCGGTAACAGGACTTCAGATAGGTGGACCGGTTAAATATCGAGGCATTGGAATTGGAAGAGTTGATGATATCTCTATTGATCCGGAGAATATAACAGATATCATTGTAACTGCTAGTGTGAAATCGGGAACACCAATAAAAGGAGATATGAAAGCTTCATTGATCCCAATAGGAATTACCGGTTTGGTTCAGGTTGAAATAACAGGTGGAACCCAGGAAGCAGAGATGTTAGAATCTGGTTCTTTCATTTTAGCGGGGCTATCTACTCTAGAAAGTATTTCAGGTAAAGCTGAGATACTTGCCAATAAATTTGAAATACTTCTTAATAATTTAAATAACATTACAAATGAAGAAAATACAAAACGATTTAATAACATTATTGCAAACGTAGATACTATCATCGATGTAAATCAAAGTTCAATCTCTAATACTGTCTCAAGTTTAGAAGCGATCACAGAAGATTTTGAGCAGATTGCTGAGAACACGAAATCTCTTTTAGAAAGATTAGATGAGATCATGGGAACGGGTCAAGTTGCGAAGATCGTTACAAGTACTCAGAAGATAACATCAGAGCTTGCAGATTCTGATCTAAAACAACTCATGGCAGATATTCATAAACTTACAATTGATGCAGATAATGCAATTTCTCACATCGATGCTACTCATCTTGAAAGCAGGCAGGACCTGCTTGATACTATTGAAAGTCTGAAAGAAACGATCGACTATTTAAACGATTTTTCCAGACAGATAAGTGAAGACCCATCACTGCTTATAAGGTCTAAGAATTAGGGGAGAATAAGACATGAAAAAAATAATTGTTCTAAGTTTATTGATCATTTTTTTATTTGGATGCATGGCAAGAAACATTGTTCCCAGAAACTACTTCATTCTAGAATATTATTCTCATACCGAAAAAGATGAGCTAAGGCTGGATGAACCCTTCGACCAATCTGTTTACATCGAAGATACAAAAGTTCCAAGAACATATAATAGAAAACAGATCGTGGTTCGTCATTTCGGACCGCGCATAACTTATTCTGATAATAATCTTTGGGGTGTGAAACTATCAAAGATAATTCCAAATTTATTAAAAAAACGGTTGGATAGCTATAACACTTTCAAGAATACACAAAGAGAATTATTTACTTCCACTCCGGATTATGTTATTGATACAAGTATAAATAATATTGAAATGTATATTTCTCAAACGCTCTATCAGGCAAGATTGAATATCGATTTTACATATCGAAAAAAAGATATGGAAAAACCATTGATAATTCATTCGTCGAATATTGAAAGAGTGATGTTGAAACAGGATTTTGATACTTTTGCTCAAACAATTAACGAAATACTTTTAGATCAGATCGATAAATTCGTAGCAAAGATAAATATTTATAATACTCATGGTCCGCAAGATTTGATCACACAAGAGAATATTCCATTAGAGATCGACCCATCATTGGTTGAAATAATAGATTCGGAAGAAGATAATAGCGGAAAAGGACTTTTATTAGTTCCAGCAATTACAAGAACAGAGAATGAGCCTTATTATAAGGTCTATGACAAATATGGATATGAGAGATCTGCTAAAATTGGGGAAGCCATGCCATTAATGGAAGGCGCATATTCTATTGAATATGGTTCTGGAAATAAAGATCAAAAAATGACCCAAAAGAACATTAAGGTTCACCCGCGTTATAAAACAATTGTTGAGCCGGACTGGGGTTGTTTAATAGTTGAAATCATCGATGAAAGTAGAAACTTTGCTAAGGTTATTTACGAGGTTTTTGATCTGGAAGGGGGAGATAGTTTTGGCAGTGAATTTCCAGCGGAAGTTGAACTTGGTGAGCAGGAAAAAGTTTGGGTTTTACATCCCGGGCATTATAAAATAACCATAAATAATGAACCGTTTAATACTTACACTGATTTCACAACAGTTCTTATAGAAGAAGGAAGTGTACAGAAACTTACTATTGTTATGGAAACCGATGAAGAGGGAAATCCAACAAATATGGCTGGAGCAGGCATTTTAGAGGAAAGTTTTTTAGCAGCATCAACAGAGTCTCTAAAACTATCAAGTGCAATTCATATAAATGGTAATCTAAATATGGATAATGAATTAAATGAAGATGATCCAGAAGTTACAATAACAATGAATTCACAACTGGAAAATTATCTTATCTACGACAAAGATCCACTTTTTTATACTATGAAAAATGTAATAGATCTGGGGGTTTCAAAAACAACAGACACAGATTTTAGACTTGCTTCAGATGAATTCGATCTTAAAAATACTGGTATATATTATTTTGTAAAAGATCTTGGATTTTATGGAAGATTTGATGTCAATTCGCATTTCTTCGATGAAACACAATATAGTGCTGAGGAATTCTATTACCAAAAACTTGATGAAAATGGAGTTGCATTGGGAGATAGCGTGTTGTCTGATGAAATAAAGACAAAACCATCTTTTTATCCAATAGAATTAAAAGAGGGAATTGGTATTAATTATAGGATCTTGAATTTATCCAGAGCAAATTTGAGTTTTAGAGCTGGGTTTGGAATTAGGCAGTCTTTCAATGAAGATGTTTTTGTTTATGATCCTTCTGAAACGTTTGTAGATGATAATAGCATTGAACACAGAAAATACTTTGAATTAATATCAACAAATACTACAGGGACGGAGCTGTCGCTCGTTGGTAATTTCCAGTTACCTTATAATCTAACTTATTCTACAGATGCAGATTTCTATTTTCCATTTGATGAAAACGATGAATATACATTTGAGTGGGAAAATTCCTTTAACCTGAATTTGTTTAAACATATCTCACTCGACTACAAATTTAATTTAGAAAAATTAAGTAAAGATTCCGGAGTTGATTATCTGGTTAAAGAGCACAGTCTGTTCTTACGAGTAACTTATTTCTTGAGATAATTATGGAATATAGAGCGCAATCATTATTCTTTGATGGGAAGCTTACAAAGCACACTGTACCTGCTTTGTATGATGAATTTCCAAAATATAGAGATCGAAATATTTTCACAATTGATATGCAGCAAGTTACAAAGATCGATAGCGCAGGCATAGCTTTTATAGATGAGATAATGTCGCAATTAAAACTTAATCCGGATGATGCTCTTACTATGAATGAAATGGTAAGTATAGCCTATAATACCTTTACATCAGTAAAAATAAAACACGTTAAAGCAGAAATGAAATTAGATTTTTTTACTAAACTTGGATCAGAGTCTTTGAATTTTCTCAGATCAATAAAAGATGGAATATACTTGATCGCGGATATTTCATACTGGTCATTTGTTGGTATCTTTAATAAAAAAGGACAGCGCAAAGGATCAGTAATTCAACAAGCTCTGTTCATTGGAGTGGATGCACTTGGTATAATTGCCTTGCTATCGAT
Source organism: uncultured Candidatus Cloacimonadota bacterium (assembly GCA_964578365.1). GTDB lineage: Bacteria > Cloacimonadota > Cloacimonadia > Cloacimonadales > TCS61 > Tenebribacter. The sequence continues at coordinate 12,350 of CAZOCS010000036.1, read as the reverse complement.
GATCCTAGGTTTGATCCTGGCTTTGCAATCCGCTGCACAATTACGACAATTCGGAGCTAATATATTTGTTGCAGATCTTATGGGAATATCGATGGTAACGGAAATGGGCCCCATCCTCACTGCAATAATCCTGGCAGGAAGAAGCGGCTCTTCAATTGCTTCAGAGATAGCTACCATGCAGGTTACGGAAGAGATCGATGCACTCAAAATGATGGCGATAAATCCAATAAGATATGTAGTTGTTCCCAAATTTCATGCCATCACGATATGTATCCCCCTTTTAGTTACAGCTTCAACCTTGATCGGAATTTTTGGCGGTCTCATTGTAGCTGTAACCTATCTTGACCTGAGTGCGACAGTTTTTATCAACAGGATATTTGAGATTCTTACCCTAAGAGATGCAATTATTGGTTTGGGAAAGAGTTACTTTTTTGCCTGGGTTATTGTAATAATTGGAAGTTATTATGGATTTAATGTGAAAGGTGGTGCAGAAGGCGTTGGGAAAGTTACAACACAAGCGGTTGTTGCGTCGATCTTCTGGATAATAATACTGGATGCGATCAATAGTTTGATCTTCTATTTTAATATATGAAAGAACCAATAATATCAGTTAACAATCTCGTTGCAAAATATGGTGAAGAGATCATATTGGAAGATATCTCTTTGGATATCTATCCTCAGGAAGTAACTGTAATTCTAGGTGGTAGTGGTTGTGGAAAAACCACTCTTATTAAGAATATACTTAAGCTCTATCAACCATTCTCAGGATCGGTGAAGATCTTTGACAAAGAAGTAACTAATATGGATGAGCAGGAATTTGATGATATTTTGAGTAGGGTTGGGATGCTGTTTCAAAATGGGGCACTTCTAAACTCTTTAAGCATTTTTGATAACGTTGCTATCCCTTTAGAACAGCATACAATGCTTTCTAAAAATGTAATAGAAAAAATGATAAAAGTAAAGTTGGATCTGGTTAATCTCCAGCATGCAACACATATGGTACCCGCAGAACTTTCGGGTGGAATGAAAAAAAGAGTTGCTCTTGCCAGAGCAATTGCACTCGATCCTGATATTTTGATCTGTGATGAGCCCTCTGCTGGTCTTGACCCTCTAACAAGTGCATCCCTCGATGAACTTATACTGAAATTAAAAAATCTTCTCAATATGACGATCGTAATTGTAACACATGAACTTGCTAGTATTCACCGCATTGCAGACAGAATTATTTTTCTCGATAATGGAAAATTGCTTTTTAATGGAACATTAGAAGAAGCAAAACAAACAGATATTTCAGAGGTTAAGACGTTCTTTGAAGTAGGTAAATTTTAATTTTATTTATGGCAGAAAACAGAAAGAAATTCCTATTAGATGAAAACTTGGGAAAGCTGGCAAAATGGTTGCGAATACTGGGCTATGATGCTGCTGTTTATAAAAGTATAAGTTTAGAAAAAAAGATATATCTCTGCAAGAAAGAACGAAGAGTATTTCTAACAAGAAGTAATAAAATTGCTAAAAGGAAAGAAGATTTCTCAAGGATATTGATCCGAAAAGAAAAATATGATAAACAGTTGTTGGAGTTAAAGGATCTAATTGAATTAGAGGAGATTAATATTTTCTCAAGATGCTTGGATTGTAACAGCAAACTGCAGAAGATACAAGTAGAAAAAATTGAAGGATTAGTTCCCGAAAATGTTAGAAATAATTTCTCTGATTTTGAAATTTGCAGAAAATGTGGAAAGATATATTGGAAGGGTTCACATTATGAAGCCATGAAAAGCAAACTTAAGAATTTATTGACAACATAAGTTCTAAAAATATAAAAACATTAAAAGAATTTTATTAATATATTAAAAATAATTATGAATAGCTACAATGAATAAGGGGGGAATGTGAAAACGTGGATATTTTTTGTATTTATTATCATATTTGTAAGCAACATTTTCGCCCAGGAAATTGAAGCGGCTGTTTCTACGGACGATACTATTAGCACTGAGATCACTATTCTTGAGCGCCCCGTAAACCTGTCTGCTAAAGCACTAAATGATCATACAGTTTCTTTACGATGGCAGAGTTCAGAAGAGAATATTTTTGGATATATTCTTTTTAGGAAAAAAGGAGATGATGAATTTGCTGAAATCAGTAGATTAGAGAAAAATAAACCTTTTTTTGTAGATGAAAAACTAACATTTAATACGAATTATTCATATAAAGTTCAATGTTACAATGAAGAAATAAAATCTGAATTTTCTGATGAGAAAACAATCTCCACAATATTTCCAGAACCAACAAATCTTGGTGTAACACCTATTAATGATCAATCTGTAACAATAACCTGGCAAGATAATTGCGATTTTGAGACAGGATATATTATCGAACGAAAAAGCATAGACACAGAATATGTGAAAATAGGAAAAGTTGCAGTCGATGAAACTGTGTATGTTGATGAAGGATTGATAATAGGAGAGAAATATTATTATCAGATAAGAGCCGAATCTGAACTTAATGAATCATTAGCTTCAGATAAAATTACAGTTGAAACCGAATTCCCTGCACCGGCAAATTTTAAAGTAACAGCTTTAGATGATCAGTCAGTTCGCCTAACATGGGATGATGGATATGATTATGAACGCGGTTTTAAAATTGAAAGAAAAACCGGCAATGATGAATTTGAAGGAATTGCAACTGTAGATGAAAACTCACGCTTTTATATTAATAGCGAATTAGAAGATGGCATAACATATATCTATATCATTAAAGCGTTTACGGAGATAAATGAATCTCGGTCTAGTGCTTCTGCATCAGCAGAATTATTGTTTCCATCACCCCAAAAATTATACATTGATGTCTTAAATGATCATTCTGCAAAACTGTATTGGGAAGATAGATCTACCCTGGCTCATGAGTATATTCTCGAGCGAAAAGTGAATAATGAAGAGTATGAAATAGTAGTAAAACTGGATAAGGAAAAGAGAGATTATCTGGATGAAGATTTGCAGTTGGGGGATGAATATACATATCGGATCAAAGCACTCTCAAAGGTTAATGAATCTGAATATTCTAATGAGATCGGTACAAAGACCGGTTTTCCCGGTCCCGAGAATCTTTATGCAGAAAACATCGATGACCAATCATTTAAGTTGTATTGGGAAGATAACTGCTCTTTTGAAACAGGCTACAGATTGGAAAGAAAGGAAAGTGGAGATGAGTTTGTAAAAATTGCAGAGATGGAACCCAATACGACCCACTTCATAGACACCAATCTCTCTTTTGGCACAACCTATAATTACAGAGTAATTGCTTTTACTACAGCATCCGAATCTGCCTACTCAAATATTTTATCTGCAAAGACAATTTTCCCGGAACCCACCTACCTCTCAGTGCTTGTTTTAGATGACCAGTCATTAAAATTATCATGGATGGATAATTGCACATTTGATACTGGATTCAAAATTGAGAGAAAGAAAGGGAAGGAAGATTTTGTATTGATCAAGGAACTCCCAGCTTCTGCAGATTCTTATCTGGACGTAGGACTCATCTATGGTGCACAATATATCTACCGGATTGCAACAGTTACAAAATTAAACTCTTCGAACTATTCAAGTGAGATCATGGCAAAAACAGTTTTCCCCGGACCATCCTATCTGAGTTCAGAAATTATCGATGACAGAACTGCTTCAATTTATTGGGAAGATAACTGTGAATTTGAAACAGGGATTAAAATTGAGAGAAGAGCCGAAGATGAAGAATTCAAAACATTGGTTAAGCTTCCTGCAAATTCAACCTCTTACACTGACGATAACTTGAAGTTTGAAAAAACTTATTATTATAGAGTTCAGGCAACTACTTCTGTAAACGGTTCCGATTTTTCTAACGTTGAATACTTAAATACTATATTTCCCAATCCAACAAATTTAAGCGCGGAGATCGTCTCTGCCACAAAGATCAAATTGAATTGGAATGATAACTGCTATTTTGAAGATGGTTACAAGATCGAGAGAAGTCAAAACGGCTCTGATTTTAGAGTTATAAAAAGCGTAAGATCAAATATTACAGAATTTATTGATAAAGATTTAGATTACAACATAGAATATTCATACCGCATTCATGCCTATACAGACATGAATATTTCACACCATACAAATACAGTTTCTGAGTATTATGGATTGCTTGTCCCTTCAAATTTCAAGATTTCTGTTGTTGCAGACCGACAGGTTAAACTTACCTGGACAGATAACAGCAATATTGAAGAAGGCTTCAGAATACAGAGAAGAACAGAAAATACCGATTTTAAAACAATTGCAAATATTCCGGCAAATTCAGAATCTTACACCGATACAAATGTTGATATCCATGAAAAATATTATTACCAAATTCATAGTTTTATCAATAAAAATAACTCACCGGAATCTAAGATCTATTCTGCAATATGTCATTTTGGAAAATTGCGTGTTCCCGAAGATCATCCAACAATTCAATCTGCAATTAACTTTGCTGTCTCGGGTGATGTTGTTATTGTTCAACCCGGTACATATAAAGAAAATTTAAATTTTGAAGGTAAGAATATAACAGTCTGTTCTAAATTCCAAGAGACTCAAGACAGATCATACATAACTTCTACTATTATCGATGGAAAGAGTTCCGGCAGTGTTGTTAATTTTGAAAATGAAGAGACTGAGAATGCAAAACTCATCGGTTTCACGATCCAGAATGGAACAGGGAATGAGCACCGTGGAGGCGGGATCTTTATTTATAATGCCACTCCGACAATAAGTGATATTATCATAAAGGATAACATTGCAGAAAAATTTGGCGGCGGATTATATCTATATAATTCCAACTCGCTAATCGAGAATGTGAAGATCGAAAACAATTCTTCTTTAGGGACAAAGCATGGTTACGGAGGCGGGATTTATTTAAGTAATTCCAATCCAATTATAAACAAATTGGAAATTATAGATAATAAAGCCAATGAATTCGGTGGGGGGATCTATGTTTACAATTCAAGCCCGGAACTTGCCGAAATTGTTATAGCAGGTAATGAGGTCATAGGTACAGAATACGGTTATGGCGGCGGGATATATACTCAGTATTCAACCTCTAGCTGGCGTGATCTTACAATTGCCGATAACTCTGCTAAATTTGGTGGAGCAATATATTGCAATAGTTTCTCAAATCCAAAAATATCTAATTCAATTTTATGGAACAACTCTCCTCAGGAAGTATGTTTTCATAAATTTGGTAAGATTACAATGACTTTGAGTTATTCTAACATTATGAATGCAGAAGAAGGTTTTAAAACAAATAATAACGGTTCACTTTTTTTTTAAGATGGGCGTAATCAATTCCGATCCTAAATTTAAAGATGCAGCCAATAGAAATTATGATCTTTTAGAAGAATCCCCATGTATTGATACCGGAGAACCAGCAGATGAATATAACGAAGCCGATGGTTCCAGGAGCAATATGGGAGCAAGATAGAAATTTGAGGAATATATAATTCAGGAGGAGTAGTACATGACAAACAAAACAAGAATTTTATTAGTTTTTATCGCTATGATGGTTTTGATGAGCAGTAATGTTTTTGCTCAAATTTTTCAAAGACAAATATTTACAGGGATTCACGGTAATGCCACCAAATTGATCGGTGGAGAGGTGGATGACAGTTCTGTAAGGATTTTAGGGGAATTTAATGCTGGATATTACATCACTCGCAAAATCGGGGTTGGCATCGAAGCTGGCTATGGTTTTGTAACTGTGCGTGATAAAGATCAACTTTTAGAGGTGATGAGCCATCTGGTTTCCAAAGAGGATGCTCCTTTTAAAACATCATTTATCCCTATCTCTGTTTTTGGGCGGTATAATCTGATCAAAGATCAGAACTGGATCCCCTATATTACAGGTGGAATGGGCGTAATGATGTGGAATTGTGAAAATACCGATACCGGTACTGAGATCTCATCCGGGAATAATTTTATTGCTAATGTTGGTGGTGGTATTGAATGGGAAATTTCCCGTACGGTTGCATTCGATTTTGGAGTAAAATATCAAAGAATTTTTAACCAGAAAGATGATATGTCCGGTGAATCTACAGGTTCTCTTGCCAGAGGTGATGTCCAATCTGGGAATCTATCGGCAGGTTTTGGTTTTACTCTACGCTTTGGCGGCTGGAGAGATTCTGATGGTGATGAAATTGAAGATAAATTAGATAAGTGTCCGTTCGTTCCTGAGGATTTCGATGATTTCGAAGATGAAGATGGATGTCCTGATTACGATAATGATGGTGACGCACTGGCTGATTCGGTTGAAACAAATACAGGTGAATTTATTAGTGCAGACAGTACAGGAACAGATCCGAATGTTGCCGATACAGATATGGATGGCGTTAATGATTATGAAGAAGTTTATACATACCATACTGATCCTATCTCGGTTGATACGGATGCTGATAGTTTAAGTGATGGTGATGAGGTTAATAACTACCTGACCGATCCTAACTCAGTTGATACGGATAGTGATGGGCTGAATGATGGAGACGAGGTATTCATCCATCAGACTGATCCAAAAAATGCAGATACAGATGGAGATGGATTCCTTGATGGAGATGATAAATGTCCATTAGAACCGGAGACATTTAACGGCTACATGGATGATGATGGCTGCTTTGATAAAAAACCGGAAATCGTCTTTGAAAAGAAATCACCTATTGTTCTTGATGGTGTGAACTTCAAGGTTGGAAGTTCTGAGCTCACTGCTGGCGCGAAGAATGTCTTAGATAAGGTTGTTAGAACTCTGCAGGATTACAAGGAAATGTACCTAGAGATCAGCGGACATACCGATAGCTCTGGTTCCAGATCACTAAATATGAAACTATCAAGAAAAAGAGCGGAATCGGTACGCCGATATCTGATCAATCAGGGAGTTAAAGAGCATAGATTACGTGCTATAGGTTTAGGCCCAGATCATCCTGTAACCTCTAACAAAACAAAAGCTGGACGTGCAAAAAATAGACGTATTGAGTTCTTTAGAACAAAGTAATACGTAAAAAATGATCTACACTATAGGATCCGGTTTTTTTACCGGATCCTATTTTTATAGTATTCTCCGTATAGCCGTGTTATCTTTTGCAGATTTACATTAACCGTTGTTTGTTTGTGAATTATGAAAATATCATAGTTATGCTTGACTGTTATTGAGTACTAAGCGAAAGATAAAGCCATAAGATAAAAGGACCGACCAATGTTGAAAAGTGTGATAAGAATAATAATGTTTATTATAGTTTTTCAGATTTCTATAATAACCCTTTTCGCTGATTCGAATATTGAGGATATTTTAAGATCAGTAGAAGCAATTGATTCCATTTCGATCGAGAATATTAACGATTTAGAAGCTCAAGAGAGACTCGATAAAGATATGACGTTCTCTGAGAAGTTCAAACGAACCATTAAGAGGTTGGGTCTTAATTATCCTGGTTTTTTGGCAGGAAATTATTTTCAGATCGTGTTAGGAATATTATTAATCGCCCTTATTAATTTCTTCATCATTACATATTTCAACACAAGAGAACGGTTTTTCCTGAAGAAGAACCTTCAAAGAGAATTAGCAGCAATGAATAATATCATTGCAGATAAAACAAAAAATTTAATTTTAACCAATAGGGACCTGACCTATGAAATTGAACAGCTGAAGAACACAAGAACTGATTTTAATAATCTTAAGAATGCGATCGAAAAGATGAGGTTAGGTATTACCATGACAGACCTGGATGGGAAGATCATCTATACAAATCAGGCCAATGCAGATATTCATGGATATACACAAGTTGAATTGATCGGAGAAGATATTTCTAAACTTACCATAGATCTTGCTCGCACAAAATTCACTAAGAAAAATATACAAAAATGGATGGGAAAAGTTATAAGAATCTCAGATAAACGAAAAGATGGTTCTTTATTTATTGCTGAGATGAGCACCGACATGGTTTATGATGATGATGGAGCCCCTGCGGCTATTATTTTCTGCTGCGAAGATCTAACAGAAAGAGAAAATTCCCAAAAAGCTCATATTAATGGAGAAGAAAATTATAAAATACTATTTGAAAATATTCAGGATATCTATTTCGAAATTGATATTGATGGGAAAATAATTGAGATCAGCCCCTCAATTAATAATATCTCAGACCTTACTCATAATGAGCTTATAGGTGAACCCATAGTTGATCTATTTTACGACAAAGAGCAAGGAGATAATCTTCTGAGATCTCTTAGAAAAGATGAGCAGGTAAGCGACTTCGAGATAATTATTAAAGGTGAGAAGGGTGCATCTGTTCCTTGTTTTCTTACTGCTAAATTAATGTTAGATGAGAGCGGTCTTCCCGCGGAGATTATCGGGTCGCTGAGAAATATTACTATGCAGAAAGAAGTGGAAGAGCAAAGAAACCTGATATTAAAAGATCTTACTTTGACCAATAAAGAACTTAGAAATTTTGTTTATGTAACTTCACATGAACTTAAATCTCCCTTGAAGACCATAAATAAGATAGCAAATTGGATATCTAAAGATTATGAAGATAAATTTGATGAAGATGGAAAACAGCAGATGAAGCTCCTTATTGGTAAAACCGTGAGAATGCATCAGTTAATTGAAGGATTGTCTCTCTATTACAACATAACTGGAAATGAACAACTGAATAATGTAAGCGTAATGGAACTACTAAATGATTTGATCCTATCAATGAATCTTCATCCTAAGATCAAAATTACTTTAGGTGCTGATCTTCCCAATGTGATTTATAATAATAATAGATTAAGTCAGATATTTTCCAATTTGATCGAAAATTCAATAACATTCTCGAATAAACCGCTCACAAAGATCGATATTGATTGCCGGGAAGATGAAAAAGAATGGGTTTTCAGTTTAGCAGATAATGGCCCCGGTATTGATGATAAATATTTTGAGAAGATTTTTCAGATTTTTCAGACTCTAAATAACCACACTGAGATCGAAACAGCAGGAGTTGGTTTGGCAATCGTTAAAAAGATCATTGAACTGAATAATGGTAAAATATGGATTGAGTCAAAGCTGGACTCGGGTTGTAAATTCTTCTTCACCATCCCCAGAAAAAGGGGAAAACAGGTAGCTAACAAGAATATTTAAGAAATTCAATAAGATTTCTTGACCTATCTGATATGGAATATATAGACAGTATAGGATTTGATATATTGGTAAACTTTAAAGATAGAACAAAAAAAATTGAACTAGGGAGACTTGTATAGATGATTGAAACTGATGCCTTAAGGATCTTCAAATTGAGAAATCCCATACTTGATTATGCCTGGGGATCCAAGACATTTATTTCACATTTATTGGGGAGAGATGAAGCATCTTTGGAGCCGCAAGCAGAGCTGTGGATGGGTGCTCACCCTGTTGCACCATCACGCATCAAAATAAACTCATCGGAAGTGTCATTATTAGAGATCACTAAAGATGAACCTTACAAGATGCTGGGAAAGAAAATTGCCGATAAATTCAACAACAGATTACCATTTCTTGTTAAAGTATTGGCTGCGGCTAGTCCACTCTCAATTCAAGCGCATCCCAGTAAAGATCAAGCTGTAAAAGGCTTTAAATTTGAAAACAAAAACAATATTCCCCTCAACTCTCCTGATAGAACTTATAAAGATGATAATCATAAACCGGAACTTATTTGTGCTTTAACAAATTTTGATGCGATGTGCGGATTCCAACCTGTTAAGGAGATGGTTGAGAGAATTAAATATTTACAGCTGGAAGATCAGATTCCCGGTATAAAAGAACTAGATACAGATCCTTGCCCAAAAAATCTGAAAAGAATGTTCTTGGAACTAATGAGTAAACACAATGATGATCAAACTAAAAAGGTTAGTGTCTTGATAAATAAGCTTGCGGAATTTAAACCAAGAGACGATCATGAAGCAATAATATTTAGATGGATGTTAAGGCTGGCAGCGATCTATCCTACGGATATGGGAGTTTTTTCTCCCCTCTTTTTAAATATAGTAAAACTTAAACCGGGAGAAGCATTATTTTTAGAAGCAGGAGTATTGCATGCCTATTTAAATGGCAGCGGTGTGGAGATCATGGCAAGTTCGGATAATGTGTTGCGTGGCGGGTTAACTTCTAAAAAAGTTGATCTTCCGGAATTAGTAAAGATACTAAATTTTGATCAAATCGGCTTAACAAAGATCGAGCCGAAGATAGGTAAAAATGAAAGTATTTATCGGACTTCTACTCAAGAATATCAGCTTTCGAAAATTATAATAAGAGAAGATGAACCTTTTGCAAATGCTGATATCTCAAGTGCTGAGATCATTCTTTGTACAGAAGGAAAAGGATCTATAAAATGGTCACAGTCTTCTCTTGAATTAAAATCGGGAGAATCTATTTTTATTCCCTTTGCAATTTCCGAATATTCCATCGAAGGCTCGATGGAATTATTCAGAGCTGTAGTTCCAACACATTAAAGATAGAAGCTACTTAAGGAGTAATTGAAATGAAGCTCAGAGAATTCTTACTGTTAATGAAAACCCCAATTCTTCTTGTTATTCTCATGATCATTATTTTTTCTTTTATGTCATATTTTTTTGGTTTTCAGCTTACCTTAGTAAGAGATAGGGGAGTGTTAATGTGGATAATACATGGTGTATTTTATCAATTGGATTATACACATGATCTTTCTCTGGCAACCTGGTTCATAAGCTTTATGATGTTGGTCATTGCATCCGGTTTATTTTTAATAGGCTGGGGAGATAAAGAAAAATTAAAGATCGGTTCAACCCGGCAATGGCTCATCAGATCATTCAGTGTGATAGCATTTGTTCTCTCTGCGGATGAAATACTTCTACTGCGTGAACAGCTGGGTATGAAAATTGAAGATACTAATAGTCTATTAGATAAAATAAATGTTGAACATCTTGGGCATTCCTGGCTTCTTGTCTATATTCCGCTAGCATTGATAGGGACGATAATGTTTATCTTTGTATTCAATAGATTAATAAAAAATATCAAAAGTGTAAATCCAAAATTTTTTATAAATCGATATCTCTCAGTAATTATTGTTTTGGTCCCGATCTATTTCATCTTTGCTTTTGTTGGAAGATATTTATTGATGAGCGGGAGCACTTTAGGATTGATCCCATATTTTGAAGGAATTCTAAAAATGGGATTGATATTTAGCTTCTACAGTTTTGTACTAAAAATTATTGAAAGCTATAAATTGTAAGGGCGATTACTCGATCACCCCTACAATACATTCTTTTCTATTACAATACCTAAAATGTTGTTACATCTACAAAGTTAAAATCATCAATAAGCAGAGTAGGAACTTTGGCATAGTATTCCTGCTGTATACTTGGTCCCATTGCCAGAATACGCTTGGTTGCATCGTGTAGAATTTCATTCCAGCGGAAATTTGTTACAGATTTTTGGATCTTGCCATCTTCAAAATAGAGTACTCCATCACGGGTAAGTCCCGTCCATTCACCTGTTTTACGGTCAGTGGGGCGGATATACCAGAAATTGTTTATGATCACCCCGCGATCTACCATTTTCATCATCTCTTTCTCAGTTGTACCACCACCATCAACTATGATGTTATAAGGACGTAGTGCCTTTAAATTATTCTTTTTAGCATAATACCTGGTTGCACTCATGTTCTTTAGTACACCATTTACTATCCAATCGATATTTTCAGCTGGAATACCGCCGTTTAAGAACTTGCTGGCCTCTAGATCCGAATCATTCAGACGTGAACGGAAAGAGAACTTTTCACCAAAGAATTTTTTTCCAATTTGATCTGTGAAAGGTGTGTGACCTTCATCGGCCGTACGACGGTCAAAGGTCCAGATCAAATAGAAGAGCCAGTTCAGAACTGCTGCTGGTCTTAGGATAACCGGGATCTTCCCTTTCTCTATTTGTACTGGATTATTTAAGCTATCGAACTGGGAATTCAGCTGTTCGATCATAGCCGGCATACTGAAATTGGCATGATCTTTTACCGATCTGGAAACTTTGGTCTCCACGCCTTCTTTTTTCATTGTCATTGAATGAGAAAAGCTGGTTGATCTATCAAAACCTGTAAAACCGTTCTTAGTGGTCAGGAAAGTATCATACACATGTTTCTGGGAAATACCGGAAAGTTTGGCAGCTTTACCTTCAGCGTTTTTAACACAAGTCAGGATATCATCGACAATTTTTTTCACCGGAAGATCGGCTGTATTCTTAGCAAAATTATCAACTTCAGGCAATTTGTGCGCAGGTTCACTCTTTACAAACTCCGGATCTGGCTGATTCAACTTTGCCATACTCTGGGCTGT
>CAZOCS010000035.1:0-23130 GCA_964578365.1 uncultured Candidatus Cloacimonadota bacterium | reverse complement strand
TCATACGATAACAGGTTGGGTAACTTAAATTTAGATCAATTCCTGAAGCTGAGTTTGCTATTGTTATTTTATAATCCTGAGCATTGACAACATAGAAGGGATGAGTTAAGGATTCTATAATTTTATTTAGGAAGATATTTTGCTGCTGAATTTTTTCCTCTGCCTGTTTCCGTTTTGTAATATCTCTGGCTACCGCCTGGAAGCCCACGATCTTATCTTTTTCAAACAATAACTGAACGTTTTGGCCAAGCCATACATAAGATCCCTTTTTTGTTTTAACTGGAAATTCTTTATAAGTATTTTTTGTTTTCTTTATAAATTGATTTCTAAAAAATCTTTTAGCTTCATGATAAAAATCTGGATGAACTATATCCAGATAATTTTTCCCAATTAGATCTTTTTCTGTATAATTTCCCATTTTTAAAGTAACAGGATTCACATATACTATGTGGCCATTAGCATCTAATCTGTAAATTATATCATTCGCATTTTCTACCAATTGCTTGAAACGTTCTTCACTTTCTCTTAGCGCCATCTCAGATTTTTTTCGTTCTGTAATATCACGCCAAACTGTGTGAATAACCTGATTTTGATCATCACCGGGAATAGCGGTCAACAATACTTCCGCTGGGAAAACTTCTCCATCAGATCTTATGTGATCCCATTCAAAGCGATGGCTTCCATTATCTAAGGCGATCTTCATCATTTCATTTGCCTTGGAAAATGACATTGCCCCGTCTGGTTGTTTCTCCGGTGATAATTCCGAAGGATGTACATTTAAACAATCATTTTTATCATTATAGCGAAGTAGATTAACCGCAGCTTGGTTACAATCTACAAATTTTCCATTATTAATAATTAATATAGCATCTTTAGATTTTTCAAATAATTCTCTATATTTTTTTTCACTTTCCTGTAATGCTTTCTCTGCTTGTTCCCGCTCGGTGATGTCATGATCCAATCCTCGATATCCAATCAATTTATTTTCTAAATCGTAAATAGGGCTTGCTGTACTCTCTGTAATGATTATTGAACCATCTTTATGCGTAAACCTTCCGGAAACATTTTTCCAGCCCTTGCCAGCAGATAATGCATCATTAAATATCTTCAAAGACTTAGGCGTTATCTCGTCATCTCCCCATAATTCTGTGACGTGATGTCCAACAACATCCTTAACTTTATATCCTAAAACTGTCTCAACAGCAAGATTCGAATAGGTATGCACTCCATTTAAATCCATTTCCCATACCCAATCACTTAAAGATGTTACAAAAGAAGAGTAATATTCTTTTTCTTTTTCTAGCTCTTTCTCTGCCTGTTTTCGTTCAGTGATATCGTTTATCATTCCATCGTAAAACAGCGTGTTGCCCTCTGTGTCATGTATTGTTACTGCCGAAATTGAGCCGTAAAATATTGACCCATCTTTTCTCTTTAAATGTATTTCCTCATTTTTAACAAATCCCTTCTTAAGCATCTGATCATTAAATTTGTTTCGCTGTTCGGGGTGAAGGTAGAGTTCTGAAACGTTATGGGCTAGAAATTCCTTTCTGTTTTCAAATCCAAACATTTTCACAATCGCAGGATTTGCTTCAATAAATTTTCCCTTTGCCCCAACGGTATTTCTATAGATGCCTACATTGATGTTCTCAGTTAGTGTTCTGAATTTATCTTCGCTTTCCAATAGTGCTATCTCTGTCTGTTTTCGCGCTGTGATATCTTCAAAAATTGTAGCAAAGTAACCTTTTTTGGGACTGTATGCAATTATGGAATACCATTTATTTAATGGAGCTGAAAAGCTATCAAATCGTGCACCTTTACCCGATAGAGCAACTTTGCCGTAAAGTTGTATCCATCCCGTTGGATCATTTTCAATTCCCGGTAAGACCTCAGTTACCTTTTTCCCTATAATTTTATCTCTTTTTAATCCTGTCTGTTCTTCAAATGCTTCATTTATTTCAATAAAAGTATAGTCAATAGGAACATTATTATCATCTAAAACTATTTTATGGAGCGCAAAACCATTCAGCATATTATTAAATAATGCTCGATATTGTTTCTCGTTTTCAATCAAGGCTTCTTCTGCTTTCTTGCCCTCGGTTATATCTGACATGAATTGCACAAATCCTGTTATCTCATTATTCTTATCTAATATTGGATCTACATCTACTTTATACCACTTATCATTCTTTAGTATATTTGAGGTTTCTCTTTTCTTTGATCTTTTTGATTTGAAGAAAGGACAATCTTCCGGATCACCCTCTTCATCATTGATAATTTTATTACAGGAAGCGCCAATAACCTCAGAGCTTGTCATATTGAGCATTTTAAGGAATACAGCATTACATTCTTCAATAATACCATTCACATCTAATAAGATCACTGAATCTTTAATTGAATTTAATACATGATCCCATTTGAGTTTATAATTACTCTTCATATCAGCACTCCTCGGCTAGGATAAGTTTCATGTTAGGGTCAGAACAGAGATTAAAATTACTTATGTCAAATATTTATATGTTATTTTATTAATAATAATTAATTATCGTTGTTGATAAATTTAAAACAAAAACTATTTTTTTGGATTATTCTTTAGCACTTTTCTTAAACTGATCACAAAAACTGCACCTCTTGGCATATTATCCTCAGCATAGACATAGCCGCCATAACGATCAATCGTTTCTTTAACAAGATGTAATCCTATTCCGGTGTGACCACTTTTACCAAAAGTAAATCCTTCATTAAATATTTTATGTTTAATTTTATCCGGTATTCCTTTTCCGTTATCCATAAATCTGATTTCACACATATTGTTCTCTGATGTTATTTTTATCTCAATTTCCGTAGCTTCACCATGTTTTATGGAATTTGAAATTAGATTTGTAAATACTGTTGATAGTGCATCGTCAGCAAACACTTTGCAGGTGCCACCTATTTTAAATTTAATTTTTGGAAAATCTGGCATTATGCTATTGACCAGTTCGGTAATCTCCATTCCCTCCAAATCTGCATTTGAACTAATAAATGTTTCGTATTTTCTGTAATTTTCGATAGTTTTCAAGCTTTTTTTAACTCTGCCCTCAATTTCATCTATCATGTTTTCTTCAGATGAACGTTTATAAAGATTTATTGCACTTTTTATCACCATGAAATCATTAGAAAGATCATGACGAATAATTTTATTCAACAAAGCCAATCTTTCACGACCCTTTCTCAGATCTTCTTCAGCTTGTTTGCGCTCTGTAATATCATGAAAAATACCAAATGATCCCTTGAGCTCTCCGTTTTCAGAAATAATCGGGCTGCCGGTTAGCACTATTGATCTCTGTTCACCGTTTTTTCTAATTATTTCAAATTCATACTGAGTTGATCTACCTTCTTTTCTGAGTGCTGATTCTTTTAATATTTTCTGATACGATTCTGCCGTTGCTAATTCTTTAAGATTTTTTCCTAATAGTTCTTCTTTAGAATACCCGAAAATATCAGCTCCTGCCTGATTCACGAATGTGAAGGTTTCATCATTATCAACATTACCAATGCCTTCTCTTACGGTCTCTACTAGCGTGCGGTATTTTTCTTCGCTTTGTTTAAGCTCTTCTTCTGCTTTTTTACGTTCCGTAATTTCCACAAGCTGAACCAAGTATCCGATGATCTCCTTATCATTCTTTAGGGGTATACTATACATGTCCATGAACATTTTTCCAGAACGGCTAGTGGGATACAAATTATGTGATTTTACGATTTCAAAATCAAAGTCTGTAGAAATGAAAATCTCTTCTCCATTTTTAAGCTTTTCCATTTTCTCAGATGTAAGATTAGGGTCTTCCCACAGATCAAATCCTATTACATATTTTTTTTCTTTCACTCCAAACATATCAAGAGTTGTCTGATTAACATCGATCAATTTACCTTTTCTATTATAAATTTCGATGGCAATTGGTGACTGTTCATAAATACCTCGGAATTGGGCTTCATTAGATTTTAGTAAAGCTTCTATTTTCATGCGTTCTGTGTCGTCGATACCAATGCTCAAAACTCCTGTAATTTTTCCTGAAATATCACGCACTAAATTATTATTCCAGTTTATCATTCTTATTTCACCGTCTTTAGTTATTATATTATTTTCATGTTGTGAAACTTCTGGCATTGAATTCAATACCTTTTTAAAAACCTTTGGTAAGTTTTTTTTCTCTTCTTGCGGAATAAAAATATCGAACCAGTTTTTGCCGAGTACTTCAGCTTTTTTGTAGCTGGTCAATTCTTCAGCAAATTTATTAAAGGTTGTTATATTAGCTTTGCTGTCTAGAATGAGAACAAAAGAATTTGCTGTTTCCAACATGTTTTCAGCAAAATCTTTAGCTTCTTTCAATTTATACTCTATTTGTTTGCGTTCAGTGATATCCATGATGTTTCCTGTTATACTCACCACCTTGTTGTTTTCTTTTTCTGCTTGGGCAGTTGTACGGATAATTATCCTGTTCCCCTTAACTGTAGTAAAGGGGAATTCCAGGTCGTAAGAAATTCCTGAAGTAACACATTTCTGAAACGCATCCAATATTATCTGACGATCTTTTTCATCGTAGCACAAAATGCCTTGTTCTATGTGTTTTGTCGATCCTGGTTCTATTTCTGTTGGATCAATTTCATGAATACGATAGGTTTCATCTGTCCAGTACATGCTCTGGTCTTCTACGTTAAATTTCCAACCACCTACTTTCGTTAGCTTCTGGGTGGAGTCCAGTAGATCTTTACTCCTCCTGTGTGCCTCTTCCATCTGTTTACGATCGGTAATATCTTCAAAAATTGTAGCAAAATAACCTTTTTTTGGACAGTAGGAAATTACAGAAAACCATTTATTTAGTGGAATTGAAAAGCTATCAAATTGTATGCCCTTTCCCGAAAGAGCAACTTTGCCATATAACTCTATCCATCCAGTTGGATCATTTTCAATTCCCGGCAAGACCTCTGTTACCTTTTTCCCTACTATTTTTTTTCTTTTTAGCCCTGTCTGAATTTCAAATGTTTTGTTTACTTCAATAAAAATATAGTCCGTGGGAACATTCTTTTCATCTAAAACTATTTGGTGGAGAGCAAAACCCTGTATCATGTGATTGAACAAGTTCCGATATTTCTCTTCACTTTCGCTTATTACTTTTTCTGCTTTTCTACGATCAGTTATGTCTCTTGCGGTAGCATAAACGATCCCTTCTTTGGCAAATGTTGCCTGCCATTCTAATGTTTTATAAGAACCATCTTTGCATTTGTACCGATTAATAAAACCTACTACAGAGTTACCGTTTAACTGTTTCTCTACTTCTTTGTTTGTTCGCTCTACATCATCTGGATGAACAAGTGTAGTCCAGTTTAGCCTAAGTAGTTCTTTTGTTGTATAACCCAATACCTTTTCCCAGGAGGGATTGACTTTAAGAAGTTTTCCTTTGGTAGTAAAAACACCAACAATGTCTGGAGATAGATTGAAGATGTCTTCGAATGCTTTTTCCGCTTTTCTTTCATCGGTAATATCACGGATTATTTCCAGTTTTGATATGCTGCCGTCAGGATTCTTCAGTGGTGTGTCGATTAGACCGTAGGTTTTGTTGTTCTTAGGAACATGATGTTCCCAGTGAACAGTTTTTCCTGCAAAGACTTCAGCATTCTTACACCATGTGCAAACTTCATTCCTGTCGTGAAAGTATTCATAGCATTTTCTGCCGTCAAATTTGCCAAAATCCTTTTGGAGTTTTGAATTTATAAATTGAATATTGTGTTGTTGGTCAACAATATAGACGCCATCGTCCATCGATTCAAAAATATTATTGAGATTATCTTTTTCAGATCGTAATGCTTCTTCTGTCTGTTTGCTTTGAGTGATATCAGACATGATATGTATAAATCCTGTGATCTTATTTTTCTCATTCAAAATTGGGTCTACGTCTACCTTAAACCATTTGTCATCTTTTTTTAAAGTTAGCGATTCTCTCTTCTTTGATCTCTTTGATCTAATTAGTGGACAATCATCATCTCTATCAGCCTTACCATGAATTAATATATTACATTCGGAGCCTATTGCTTGTGATTTAGTTTTATTGACCAGTTTTAAAAAAGCTACATTACAATCCTTTATTTTGCCGTTTGAATCTAAAAGAATTAATGAATCTGTTATTGAATTAAATACGTCTTTCCACTCTAGCGAATTGTTACTTCCCATGCCAAATCCCCTATCTTCAGAATTAGCTTCAGGTTAAATTAATAGATCTCAACTCGTTTAATTTTGTTTACTTCCGCTGCGTAGCAAGACGTTTCTGTTTTATGAATGAGATCTTCACATAACAGTTATGTTCTTTGACCAAGATCGAAATTTAAAATGGTTATGTCAAAGCATTTTTAAGATAGTTTTGTTAAAATTAATCTAATTCTATCCTGAGCTGTTCATCAACGGTAAGATCATTAATATTCACAAAACTTGTACTATCAATAAAACCATTGGCGAATTCAATAATAAATGAATATGAGATCGAATCATCTTCGGCAGTTGCCGTTAATCTGCTCCAGGCAAAATCACCCACAACTATTGGCTGTTCAATAATGGAAATTGGAATATTTGAATCATCAGTATAATATGCCAGGTCGATCACGTCGACGGCAAAGTTATTTATCATTTTGACTCCGGCATGGGTAGGGTCGCAATAAATTTTAAGTGTTTCTTTGGGCTTGACCCGTATGGTAGTTTCGGTGAAATATTCTTCGATCGGTATACCATTTATAGCATCCTGCATCATGAATGTTTCACCCTCCAAATGCAGATCAATTTCCATATAGTCTTGCCCTAAAAATAGAAACTGTTTGCCGGTATCCACGCTAATTGTCATATCAGGATCGGAAGTTTCCGATCCCCCTAAGATGTAATCGTTTCCCTTGATCGTAAAATAGAGGTTGTGGTCTGTACGGTTGATTATTTTTATATCACCTTCTGTTGAGCAGCCAGCCAGAATAATGATCAGTAAAGTTGGAATTATTAATTTTTTCATATCTTCTCCTAAAAAAATTGATCGAATTATCATCCTAAGCGGAGACAAAAGATAAACACCCTGAAACCAACAAGAACAAACTTATCCTTTTTCCTTTTCTCTGCATCTCTGTGTCTTTGTGCCTCTGCGATGAGCATCTTTACTTCAAATTATAAAATACGTCTTTCCCAATAAATTTTGCAGATTCACCTTATTTCAAATTATAGAAGACATCCCTTCCAATGAATCTTGCAGATTCACCTAGTTCTTCTTCAATGCGCAAAAGCTGATTATATTTAGCTATCCTTTCACTTCGACAGATGGAACCTGTTTTTATTTGCCCCGAATTTACAGCAACTGCCAGGTCTGCAATAATCGTATCGGAAGTTTCACCGCTTCTGTGAGAGATCACAGTTGTATAATTATTTGTCTTTGCCAGTTCAATCGTATCCAGTGTTTCTGTAAGTGTTCCAATCTGATTAAGTTTTATTAGTATAGAATTTGCAGCATTTTCATCGATACCTGTTCTTAGTCTTTCCACATTGGTTACAAATAGGTCGTCACCCATTATCTGTATCTTATCACCTAGTTTTTCTTTCATCAGCTTGAATCCCTTCCAGTCATCTTCCGCCAGTCCATCTTCAATAGAAACTATGGGATATTTATCCACTAGTTTAACATAATAATCTACCATTTCTTCTGAGGATAATGCAACGTTTTCGGCCGAGAGATGATATTTCCCGTTTTTATAAAACTCACTTGCTGCAGGGTCAAGTGCAATAGATATATCTATCCCGGGACGGTAATCGGCAAGTTCAATTGCCTTAACAATAATTTGCAGAGCTTCTTCATTAGATTTCAAATTCGGAGCAAATCCACCTTCGTCACCCACACCGGTTGCATAACCTTGTTTTTGTAAATATTTCTTTAATGTATGAAACACTTCTGCGTTCATTTGCAAAGCTTCTTTGAATGTTTTTGCACCAAGCGGCATGATCATAAATTCCTGCAGATCGACCGTGTTATCGGCATGCTGACCACCATTAAGAATATTAGACATTGGAACGGGTAGCAATTTGGCATTTGATCCGCCAATATAGCGATAGAGCGGCATTCCCTGTTCTTCTGCTGCTGCTCTTGCACATGCTAATGAAACACCTAGAATAGCATTTGCGCCAAGCTTCTGTTTATTTGGAGTTCCATCCAAAGCTAACATTGTATTATCTATATCTGCCTGGTCAGAAACTTCCATACCAATAAGTTGTGGTGCGATTATCTGATTTACATTTTCAACTGCTTTTAATACACCTTTTCCAAGGTAACGGGTGGTATCTCCATCCCGAAGTTCTACTGCTTCGTGTTCACCTGTAGATGCTCCGCTGGGAACAGCAGCTCTTCCCCTAATTCCATTTTCCAGATAAACATCAACCTCAACTGTAGGATTCCCTCTGGAATCTAGAATTTCTCTTGCGTAAATTGCATAAATTTCTGACATATCTATCTCCTTCTTAAATAATAAACAATATAGGGAACAAGTCGCCTTATTCCCTATTTTCTGTCAAACTTATAAACTCTGTGTAATTTAATAGATCAGCCTTTAAATATTTTCTCCAATGATTTTACAGAGCCCAGAAGAGCAGATGTTTCATAGGGAACAACAACTGTTTTATCGTTGTTCTGCACGATCTCACTAAATGCCTTAATATATTTTACCGCCAATAGATATTGAGCAGGGTCGGTTCCTGTTTTTTCTACCGCTGTAGCAACTTCCTTGATCGCTTTTGCTTCTGCTTCGGCGATCAGATATTTCCCAGTGGCTTCACCCTCTGCCCTGGTTATTCTGGCTTCCTTATCGCCCTCTGCAACCAGTATCTGAGATCTCTTATCTCCTTCTGCTTCCAAAATTTTGGCTCGTTTGTCACGTTCTGCGCGCATTTGTTTTTCCATAGCCATTTTTATTTCCTGTGGAGGATTTATATCTTGAAGTTCTACGCGGTTCACTTTCACACCCCACTTATCTGTGGCTTCATCAAGAATAAGACGCAGCTTGGTATTTATAGTATCTCTGGAGGTAAGTGTTTTATCCAGTTCCATTTCTCCTATCACATTACGAAGAGTTGTCTGGGTTAGTTTTTCTATTGCATTAGGAAGATTATTAATTTCATAGGTTGCTTTTTTGGGATCTGTAACCTGAAAATATAGCAGTGCATCTATCTCGATGGATACATTATCGCTGGTGATCACGTTCTGACGTGGAAAATCATAAACTGTTTCACGCAGATCTATTCTGCTTTGAGATTTTACCTGAACATATTTATTTCCCTTCATATCGGTTCTAGAGTAACGCCAGTTAATATTACGTGGTTTATCTATCACTGGCCAGAGAATATTCAATCCGCTTTCCAGTGTTCTGCTATATTTACCCAATCTCTCAATGATCATTACTTCTGCCTGTTTTATAATTACCAATCCTTTTGAGATCAAAATTATTATCAATACAGCAAAAACGAGTATTACAATTGTCATATTTCCTCCTTGTTATGGCATTAAATAACTAATTTATTATTCTACAATTACGGTTACGATAACTTTATTTCCCTCTATGTCATTAACCGTAACTCGTGCATCTTTTGTTATTTCTTTATTGTCTTTAGAAACAGCCGCCCACTCTTCACCACCGATCTTCACATAACCTTTTTCATTAGCGGGAATTTGTTGTGTTACTTTTCCGGTTTTGCCAACCAGTGCCTTCACGTTTGTTTCTTCATAATTAGTAGATATCAGCTTCTTGCTGAACTTCCTGCTTAACAAGAAAACAATAAGCGTAATTACTGCAAAAGTGAGAATTTGAAATGCGATCGAGGGAATTAGAAGGGCTGCTAGTCCGGTAAAGATAGCACCCACGCCAAAACTCAAAAATAAAAATCCGGGCGTAAATATCTCAATGATAATACAAATTATTCCAATTGCTACCCAAATGACCCAGGGATCAAACCATGCTTCCATAAAATACTCCCAATTTTTTTACTCTTTCTTTTTAATCACTTTACCGTCTTTATCTTTGTAAATTCTTTTTACTTTTCTGCCGTAACCTTTTTTACTGTAATTATAATTTGAGGCTCCACCACGTGACGTTCTTATTCCCAAAACCAGCATAAGTTTATGCATAAGAACAAAAATGTAATAGCTAATAATCAATCCGGCTATCAACAAAATTAAGCTGGCTATTGTTGTTAACAGAAAAATACTCATGCTGCTGCGAAGAACTGCATTCCCGCTGACATTCTTAATTGCAGAGAGAATAATAATATCAAATTCGGCATTGTGTTTTTGAATATCTTCTTGAATGCTTAAGCTATCTATCTTTGCCTGAATAATATCGAGTTGGCTTCTAAAACTTGTTAGTCTGTCCGGAGAAACGCTTTCGTTAATTAAGTTTTGAATTCGTTTTTTTGCGATTTGATTATTATTAAGATTTTCTTTGAGATCTGTACTTATCTTAATCATCCCGGCTCGTTGAATGTTTTCATTATTTAAACCAATAACATCTCTCAATCTAAGTAATATTCCGTCAGATGTCTCTGCCAGAACTTCCATTACGGTCAGATTATAATTATTTTTTATTTCGGAATACAAAGTAATGGTGTTTTCTGTTTTATGGATCTCGGCAAGCAGCGTATTTATTTCTGTTAGATCTTCCACTTGATATTCAAATTTAATTTTATTGTTGTTGAACGAATTTTCAAAGATCTCGTTGGCAGTGGTCAGATCAATTTTTAAATCTGCCTGAACAAATATTTTATCTAAATTTGATCTTTTAATTCCTAGATATAATGAGAATAAAATTGTACCCACGATCAAAACAAGCTTCATCTCTTTTCTTATTCTAAACATTAGTGCCTCACTATTTTTTATTTATTAGTTCTGCTGCATGCCGTAAGGCTAACTCAGTGTCAGAGCCCGAAAGCATCCTGGCAATTTCAACTTTTCTCTCGTTTTCGTCCAGTATTTTTACATTAACTTCCGAGCTTATGCTTCCGCTTATCTTCTCAATGGAAAAATGGCGGTCGCTGTATGAGGCGATCTGGGGTAGATGGCTAATGCATAAAACCTGATGGTATTTACCAATGTCATGAATGAATTCTGCCAGAAGCTCTGATGTTTTGCCACCAATCCCTGAATCAATTTCATCAAAAATTATGGTTCTTCTTTGCAGTCTGTCAGAAAGTATCTTCTTTATTGCAAGTAAGAATCTAGAAAGTTCACCACCTGACGCAGCTATTCTGAACGGTTGAAGCTTTACTCCTTTATTGGCAGAAAAATAGATGTCGACAGCATCTTTCCCTGTTTCGTTTACCCCGCTCAATCTATCTGTTGTTCCAAATGAATTTTCAAGCATCTTAAATTTGAATTCAATTTTTGCATCGGGAATAGCTAATTTATGAATATTGATAACTATCTCTTTTTCAAAATTAAATGCAGCATTTTTTCTTTTGGCAGAAAGTTCTTCTGCAAGCTTATTGATGTTTTCCAGATCAACTAATATCTCATCATTTAATTCGATAATTTCTTCTTTTCCCGAAGAGTAAGAATCTATCTGCTGTTGTATGCTGTTCCGATACTCCAGAATTCCTTCAATGTTCTGCTTATATTTCACGCTGAGGTTGTTAAGTAATGTTAAACGACTTTGGATGTATTCCAGTCGGGAAGAATCCACCTCGATGATATTTTGAACTTCTCTGATACAATTTATAGAGTTATCAAGGTTCGCAGAGGCATCTTGTAGAAAACTTACTGCTTCTTTAATATTTCTATTATCATCCTTAAATTTTGTTAGCTGAGTAATATATGAGCTTATTGCATCATAAACTGAGTTTTCTTTTTCAAAAATTTCCTGTTCCAACTGAGTTGCGATATTCAAAATATCTTCGGCATTTGTAAGCAGATTTAATTCTGCCTGCAACTTAGCATCTTCTCCGATCACCGGCTCAATTTTCTCTATTTCATCTATCTGATATTGATACAGCTTTATCTTCTCAGCAAGTTCGCCTTCAGCATTCTGCAATTTTTTTAGTTTTTTTATCTTACTTTCTACTTCTTTATATTTAGAAGTGAACTGCTCTCTTGTTTTGGTTAGCTTCCCGTAAATATCCAATACTTCCAGTTGGAAATCTGTATCAAAAAGTTTTTGCTGATCCCGCTGAGAATGAAAATCTATGAGTAGTGTGCGGAATTCTTTTATAATATCTTTAGAGACTCGCCGGCCATTAATAAAACTTTTACTTCTAAGATTTGTTCCTATTTCTTTGGCAAAGAACACTTCCCCTTCAGAAATATCTATATCATAGTTCTTAAAAAGTTTAATTAGTTTTCTGTTATCAGAATCAATGTAAAATACTGCTTCCAATTTTGACGGCAAAGAATCATCCAGCAGCATTCCCGTATGAATATCGCTTCCAAAAATTAGATTTATTGCGCCGACAATTATAGATTTTCCCGCACCGGTTTCGCCCGTGAGAACCTGAAGTCCGTTCTCAAATTCCAGGCTAAGATTTTTTACAATGATAAAATTTTCTACACTTAGACTCTTTATCATCTTCTTCCCATATGCAGTTTTTTTCTAAGGATCTGATAAAATGTTTTATTGGTGAGCTTGATAAAGCTGATCTTTTTATTGGAAGCAGTTACTATTATCTCGTCATTATCAATAAGTTCATGGCTGTTCTTTCCATCAAGCTGCAAAACACATTCACTTCCATTTGCACAGAGCTTAAAACTTAATCTATCTTCAGAAGCAAAAACCATCGGACGCACACTTAATACATGCGGATTTAGAGGGGTTACTACAAACGCATCCATCACCGGAGACAAAATGGGACCTCCGGCAGATAAAGAATATGCTGTCGATCCAGTTGGTGTGGATATGATAAGTCCGTCACATCTGGTTTCTACAACCAGCCGTTTATTCGAATAGAATCTTATATCAATAAGTCTGGGTTCTTTTCCTTTATAAATTACCGCATCATTAAGGGCTGAAGACGTAAATATGGTTTTATTGTTTCTTTTCAAAACCGTTTTGAGCAGCATTCGCTGCTGAACCTTAAACCTGTTCTTCTTTAGATCATCAATCGATTTTTCAAGTTCAGAAAGTGAGCTTTCTGATAAAAAACCAAGCTTGCCAAGATTTATTCCCATTAACGGAATATTATATTCAAGTGATATCTGGCTTGCCCTGAGGAAGGTTCCGTCACCACCAAAAGATAGAATGCAGTCTAGTTTATTTTGTCTAATGCTTTTAATGAAATCCGGAAACAGTTCTTTTTGTTGCGGGAACTTGAAAAAGTGAAGGTCTTTGTTGTTATGGAATTTCCTCAGAAGATCAAAAATTGGTTTTGTGATTTTATAATTTGGATTAAAAAAGATTCCAAAGTTCTGCATAATTTCATCTCCTTTATAACGATTCCAAAATACGCAAATAAGATTCATATCTTGCAATAGGATATGAACCGTTTTCTACTGCCTTTTTCACACCACACTTTATTTCGTGGGAATGGGAGCAATTAAAAAATTTACATTCTTCTTTCAGGGTCGATAACCCAGGAAATATTCCCTTTAGTTTATCTTTATCTTTCCGATGCAAACCAAATGTTTTAATGCCGGGAGTGTCAACCAAATAACCACCAAAATCCCATTCTAATAATCTGCTGCGTGTGGTTGTGTGAACTCCCTTTCTGTGGTAATCACTAATTTCAGCGGTTCTTAACTCCAGATCAGGTTGCAATTTATTGATCAATGATGATTTCCCCGCACCGGAATGACCGGAGAAAACACTGTCTTTATCTTTCAATATTTCCTTTAATTCGTTTATTCCTTCACCTGTTTCTACAGAAGCATAGATTACTTTGAAGCCAAGTTTTTTGTAAAACGATCCTTTTTGTTTTACTTCTTCCAAAGATTCTGCAAGATCGATCTTATTGATGCAGATCACGGGGGTGATATTATTGATTTTGGCAGCACAGATGTACCTGTCTATCAGGCCCAAATTAAGTTGAGGATCTTTATAAGAAGAGGTGATTATTACCTGATCGATATTTGAAGCTATGATAATTTCTATTTGGAAATCTTTATCAGAAAATCTGGAAAGTGTGTTTGCTCTTTCAACTATCTCTTCGATGCGGGGATCACCAGAAACATCAACATTTACATAATCTCCGGCAGCAACAATACTTTTTGTCTCAAAATTTACCTGTTTAAATCTTCCACCTAATGTACATATTAATTCTTTATCGTTTATCTTTACAACACATTTATAATTTGATCTGACTTCCAAAATTCTGCCATATTCTAATTTCAGGTTACGCTTAGTACTAATTTTTCCCTTTTCAATCAATTTTTTTTCAGCGCGTTTTTCTTCTGAAATCGTATCATCTGTAAAATGATCTACATCTCCCAATTCAATATTGGAAATTTTTATGTTCTTACGTTTAAATTTTTTCTTATCTCTCTTCTTGTTCATACTTTTATCAATGCACCAAGGGCTGATTCTATTTTCTCGGTGATAACACGTGTATTCACACAGGGACCTTCCGGCCTTAGATTCAAAACGCCATAAACAGGTATTGGGAAAACTTCGCGCAATCCTTCTACTAGGTCACGTTCACAGGCAACAGCAATGATGAATTTCGGTCTATTCTCAATAATTATCTTCCTGGCTAAGGTTCCGCCGGTAGCAATTGCCATTTTTATTTTATATTTTTCTGATATTTCGCATAATTTTGCAATATCACATTTTCCGCATTTTTCGCATTTAGTTATGTTGGTAGTTAATCTAATATCACAATCTATATGTTGCAGACAATGTGGTAATAATATCAGTAATTCAGAAGGATCAAATTGCTTTTTTATAGCATTAATAAAAGAGTTATTCACGCTTACAAAAGACTCTCTGATCTTCTCTTTTGAGATACCAAGCAATCTTCCCAAAAATAGTGTGACTGGATAAATTATTCTAATGTATGCCCGAATTGCAAATCTCGCAACCAACAAATTGGTTTCTGTATAGCTGATAAGCAATACTAAAATAGTTCCTAATGCCAGTATAAAGAAAAATACTCTGAGGGCAGTGAGTGATAAGCCTGCCAAAACAATACTGATCTCATGCAGTCGCGGAGAAACAAACCACCACAAAAGTGTTGTTACGACCATCATTAAAACAAGGGTGATCGTGGATAAGATAAGAAAAAGATTTTTGCCTTTTGTGTTTATCTTAAAATCCATTTTCAAATTTCTCACCTGTTTCTATTCTGGCACCCAAACTAAATGCATGGGAAGTCATTATGTTTTTCCCTGCCGGCTGCATTTTTTTAAGCAGAATATTATTCTCGGCAGTTGTTACAACAATTCCCATTTTACTTACATTCAATATGGTTCCGGGAACTTCTTTTGAAACTGAATCAAGAATTTCAACTTCAATTATTTTTATTCTCTTGGTTCGGAAGGAAGCTGTTATTCCCGGTATTTCTGCTAACCCGCGAACCCTGTTCCTAATGTTTTCTGCTGTGTCGTTCCAATTTATCAAAAAATCTTTTTTAATTAATTTTTGACTGAAAGTAGCCTTTGTATGATCTTGTTTATTAGTAATTAACCCATTTCTTTCAATATCTTTTAGAACTTGTATAATATCTTTAGCACCACTTTCTGATAGTTTTTTATATAAAGAAGTATAGCAATCATTTTCTGTTATTTTTATCTTGTTCTGGGAAATAATGGGACCGGCATCCATCTTTGCAACAATTTTAAATATTGTGTTCCCCGTAATTGTATCACCGTTAAAAAGGGCATAATTTATTGGGGCAGAACCTCTGTATTTTGGTAATATTGAAGGATGTAGATTGATGCAGCCAAAGTTAGGCAACAATCTTAAATACTTATTGAGATATCCTCCGTAAGCTGCTGTGATAATAATATCCGGAGCGATCTCTAATATTTTAGTTATTGTTTCAAGTGAATTCACATCTTCAGGTTGAATAATAGGAATTCCAAGCTTTTGTGCAGCTATTTTTACTGGGGTTGGCTGTGTTTTTCTGTTTCTACCCTGAGGGCGATCGGGTTGTGTAATACAAAGTTGTGGTTTAAATCTGGTTTCTGCTAATGCTAAAAGGCAAGGAACCGCAAAATCTGGAGTTCCCAAAAATACTGTTTTTTCTATTTTCATATAAACAGTTATAGCGGCAATTCACCTATGTTTCTACCGTTCTCATCGGTTGTTCTTTGAAGATCATTTAATTTTTTCTTTAGAAACATACGTTTTAGTTTTGGGATCTTATCGATAAATAAAATCCCATCGAGGTGATCGAATTCATGCTGCAGGGCTCTGGCGAATAATCCATCAGCTTCATAGCGAACCTTTTTTCCTTTTTCATTCAAACCTTCTATAATAACTTTGTCTGCACGCTGCACAGGTTCAAAAATATTGGGCACGCTCAAACATCCTTCTTCCGATTCCACATCACCTTCGAATTCTTTGAATTCAGGATTCACCAGAACCAACGGATTTTTCTTTCCTTCTTCATTAAACCAGAATGGATCTACAACAAAAATACGAAGTGATCTACCAACTTGTGGAGCTGCCAGACCCACTCCGTCTTTTTCATACATTGTAAAAACTAGATCCTCAATGAAATTATTAACATCATCTGTAAATTCAGTTACCGGTTTTGCAACTTCACGCAGAGTTTTGTCACCGTATAATCTAATGTGTAAATTATTTGGCTTTCGGCTTTTCATTGTCTATTACACCTGCAATAGCTGATCTTACAAATTCGATCTTTGTACCGGTTGTATCATCAACACGCAATACAACAGTATTTTTATCTTTTTTAATGTTCACGATCTTTCCAACGATTCCAGCATTTGTGGTAACTTCATCATTGATCTTTAAATTGTTTAAAATGCTCTGATGGTCCTTTTGTCTCTTGCGCTGAGGACGGATTATTAAAAAATAGAGTATCACGAACATTAGGATAAATGGAAAGAACTGTGCAATCATACTAGGTTTTGCTGCTCCTTCTGCTGCTTGTGCTCCAGCTTGTAAAATAATACTAAACATAATTTATCTCCTTTTATTTATTTTATAAATTTCGGAATTACCCGAATTACAATTTGTAAAACTACGTTGGCATAAACTCCTGCCATAATATCGTCTGCCATCACACCCCAGCCTTTGGGTAATTTTTGAAGAACATTTATCGGTTCAGGCTTAAGAATATCAAATATCCTAAATAAAACGAAAGCCGCAACTATCACCGCCAGTGTTTTGGGTAAGAATAAAACAGCTATAAAATAACCCCAGAATTCATCCAGGACTATTTTACCGTTATCATGTCCCAATCCTTCTTCCGCTTTTGAAATAAAAAAAACAGATATGATACTGCCAGCAATAATTGCTATCAATGCTAAACTAGAGTTCTGCCAGCAATTGAACCATTGATTTGGCAATGCAAAATAAACAAGAGCAGCAAAAAGAGTTCCAGCTGTTCCGGGAGCTTTGGGGAAGTAGCCGATTCCAAACAAGGTTGATATATATTCAGAAAATTTATTCATTATATTTTTTCACACTTTGAACGTTAGATAATTTTTCATACAAATATTTTCATCCTTTAAGTCTGTGTTTATCCACGAGATAATATTATCTCTTTACTCTTCTATCAAGATTTCTACGTAAGTTTCCTGCATCAATTCTTTAATCCAGTTTCCGTATAATTCAATTTCTTTTTGGGAAGTGACCATCTCTTTTAATCTATCAAAGATCTCAGTATATCTGTATTCTCTTTCGGGAATCTTATTCAGGATTGAAAATATGTAAAAGTTTTCCTGCTCTCTTATTAATTCTGTATTTTCTCCAACTTCCATATTCTCTAAATATTTTTTGAACATTTCCGGATAGGTATCTTTGGTAAATTCACCAATAATTCCACCTTTCACTGCTGTTTCTTCATCTTCTGAATATGTTTTAGCTAGTTCTGTAAAATCTTCTCCGTCTTTAAGTTTTTGTGATATGCTTTCCATTAATTGAATATTGGCCTGAACGTCATCTTCGTTCGCTTCTACTATTTTAAGAATGTGGCTTGCATTAACTTCATTTCCTTTTTTCTCTAATACTTTTATTATATGGTATCCAAATTGAGTTTCGATAACCTCGCTGATCTCACCAGGCATCAAAGCAAAAGCAGCATCTTCAAAAGGTTTAACCATCATTCCTTTTCCAAAAAAACCCAGGTTTCCACCATTTGCAGCGGAAGGTCCATCGCTATATTCTTTTGCCAGCTCAGCAAAATCGGTACCTTCGTTCAATTTATCACGAATTTTGTTTATTTCTACAAGAACCTTGTCTTTAGTATCATCTCCTGCTTTAATAAAACGTACGATCATTCCAACTTGAAACATTTCAGGACGATTAGGAATATCAACTAAATTCTCTTTATAATATTCTTCAACTTCACCTTCGGTTATGTGGACCTTGCTCTTAATATTATATTGAATAATTTGTGATTTCAATTGTTCTTCTGTCATCATTTCTATGTAATATTCTTTTAGTTCCGGAACAGAAAGACCAGCACTCTTTAGTTCTTTTTTAAATTCTAGTTCACTTGGAAATTGAGATGCAACCTGTTTTATTTGATTTTCTGCCATCTCTTTTATCATTTGATCATCAATTTCATATTCTTCTTCTTTTGCTTTTTGGATGATTAGCTTTGCTTCTATCATATCGTTCAAAATATCAAATTGGGTAATGTTATCCATAGACATTCCAGAAGCACTAAGTTGCTGCATTCTTTTTTCCATATCACTTCTTAAAATTATTTCTCTTCCAACTTTTGCAACTATTTTATCGGCTATTTCTGCAGATAATGAAACTAAAATAAGTATGCTGATAATTATAAATAATGCTCTTTTCATTAATTCTCCTATTATATTGAAATCGTAATTTCAGATTTGTTTTTAAGTTCTATTATTAAATTATTATAAACTTCTTCTTTTTTCTTTTTGGTTACGGTTTTTCTAATTTCTTCTTTAACTTCTAAAAAGGTTTTATTTGCATAAACTGTTTTTGTATCATAAAACCTTAACACATAAAAACCTTTGTTGGTTTCAACACTTTTGTAATAATGTTTTTGCAGGGAAGTAAGGGCATCCCAAATATTTTCATGTATGTTCTTTTTAGAAACAAATCCAATATATCCCCCATTTTTTCCGGCAGGTTCTTCTGAATATTCAATAGCAGCTTCTTTAAATGAAGTATTTTTAATTGCATCGAGTATTCCCTTTAATTTTGCTTCATCTTTTGTAAATATTCTTTGCACTTTATATTCTTTATGGCTTATTTTATATTCACTCTTATGAATTTTATAATAATTAAATAATTCATCTTCAGATATCGTAACGTTTGCAAGCTTAGTTGCAATAAGAGCGTTAGCCTTAATATTTATCCCGGCAGATTTAATTCTCTCTTTTATTTTAAAAGATTGGGAAATTTCCAATGCATCTGCTTCTTGTGCTAATAAAGTAAGCTGAACCCAATCCTGGATAAATTCTTTTTTCTTTTCATCTGTGAGAATTTCCCATTCACTATCAGAGAAATTAGCTTTAAATTCATCCATGGTAAGTTTAATTTCATTTACTTGAGCAACAATACTTTCATCCTCTGTTTGAACACAAGAAAACAATGCGGCTACAAAGATAAGAATTAATAATCTTTTCATGGTTACCTCAAGTTATTCTTCAATATAAGGTGGAGTAAATGTTATCCTTATTTCAGGTTCTATATCAAATTCTGTATGAATAAAGCTATCATTAACATTTAATGATCTTATTACAATTCCATTATTATCGTATTCTCCGGAAATATAATATTGAATAACTTTTGTAATATCAATAAATATTTGTTCACTCTGTAGAGTATCAGTTGAACTGCTGATATATATATCTTCAATATCTTCATATGATAATAATGGAATTTCAGGAATATCTGTATTTATCGTGTCAACTGAAACAATGTACGGACTTAAATAGATGGATCCATCCAAAGGATATTCGTTAGTTCCATCATCATTTAAAATTAGTTCGGCTTTGTTTATTGTTATTCTCTGCAGAAAAAGTGCTGTATCTGCATTTTCTATTACATAATCAACTGGAAGAACATTAGTAAATATAGATTCCAGAATGTCGAATTTTGTGTATATATTTATGGGTTGGATATTCGATATTTTAAATTCATTTTCAAATTTTACATAATTATTATCAATTTCATAGATCATGCAATCGTAACAAGTTTCAATAGTTTCTGTAACTAGTGTATCTTCTAAGGTTTCTTGAAATTCAAAAGTTAATATTGGATTTTTGTCATTTGAGTATTCAGAAGCATATATTTCCATGAAGCCATCTGTATCGGAATATATAGCCAGACCAGAATTAACATCTTCATTTATCCAATCTTCCAAAATATTTGGATTTAATGTAATGTAAATTGAATCTTCGTCGCATTCAACTTCATATTCTTCCGCTAACAGATCTGTATAATCGGTTTCACTGAAATGCTCACTATTATTCCAATCTGTAGAATCTGAAGCAACCCACCATGTAGCGTTTTCATACCACTCGATGTTATTTATTCTAGCAAGCTTAAGAGTAGTATTATCTACAATATCGAAATTATTACGATCTTTAATTTCTAAACTAAGATTAACGCTTGTGATTTGATAAAATGTATCAGGTAAACTCGTAAAACGTAATAAACCGTAAGATGTTTCTTCGTTGTAGTTTCCCAAGACCATGGTATTTGAATTACTATATGCACAGCTATCTTCATAACTATAGATATCTGTAAAATAATTATGATCTATTGTTATATTCAATGGAGTATGTTCACCCGATCCTCCCGATCCGACAATATTATCTTTTTGTGTACAACTTATCATAATTAATGCAATAATCATGATGATTCCAACGGTTCTAATTCCTATATTCATCTATACTCCTTTTTATTATAAAATATTAGTAGTCCTAGTAGGGGTCGTGTATATGATGATAACTCCATATTTAACTACCTAACTTTTTATCCTTCAATAAAATACAATTTTTCTTTCTCTGTGGATAACTTGTGCTTATTATGTTTTTAGAATTTGAGTTATCTACAATTTTAATTTTTAATTTTCTAAAGATCAATCTATAAACATCCATCAACATATTACCATGTGTATATGTGCATATCTATCTTTTTATATCTTTAATGAGCTTTTCTATCTGGATCCTGAGTTCACGATCTTCTTTAAATTGCTTCTCAATAGTTTTTTTTGCGTGAAGCACTGTAGTGTGATCTTTTCTTTGATAATATTGGGCAATTTCTTTTAATGATAATTGTGTTATCAACAAGTTGGAAAGATACATTGCTATCTGTCTCGGAAAAGCTATGTTCTTCTTTCTGGTTTTATCAAATATCTGAGCAGGGCTTATATTATAAGCGTCGCAAACTTTTTGCATGATTGTTTCCAGGTTTACCTCTTTGATTTTATCTGAGATCATATCAATTAGGATTTCACTGATATCATCAACCGTAATATCTTCCGTATTCAAATTATTGTAGGATGCAAAAGCAAGAATGCGAATAAGTGAACCTTCCAATGCGCGCACGTTACTATATATATGTTCGGCAATAAATTCTATTACTTCATCCCTAAGCCAGATCTCTTCAAATTCCGCTTTCTTCTTAAGAATAGCAACTCTAGTTTCAAAATCCGGACTTTTAAGATCTGCTAAAAGTCCCCATTCAAATCTTGTAACAAGTCTTTTTTCCAGCTCTGGAATATCCTTGGGCGGTCTGTCGCTAGTTAGTACGATCTGCTTTTTCTTTTCATAAAGAGCGTTGAATGTGTGAAAAAATTCTTCCTGGGTTCCCTCTTTTTTAGAAAGGAAATGAATGTCATCTATAAGTAGTACATCAAAATTGCGGAATTTGTTTCGGAATGCAGGCATTGAATTATTTCTAATATTATCGATCATTTCATTAGTGAATTCTTCTGTAGTAATATAAAAAACTTTTTTATCTTCCATTTCATCCATTACAAAATTTCCAACAGCCTGCATGAGGTGTGTTTTTCCCATCCCCGATTCACCATAAATAAAAAGAGGATTGTAGGTTGCGCCGGGTGATTCGGCAACTGCCAAAGAAGCTGAGTGGGCAAATCTATTATTTGTTCCAATTACAAACTCATTGAAATTATAATTTTTATTTAGTTTTGTTTGGTAAGTAGCAATTTCTTTTGCTTGCGATTTAACAACAAATTTCTTCTCTGGTCTTGCAGGATTAATCCCTGTGAAACGAATATTATATTTATTTTTAAATAAGTTAAAACAAATTTCAGAAACCAATTCGCTGTAATTTGAATTTAAATAATCAGCAATAAATTGAGTTGGAACTTTAACCGAAAGCTTATTATCTTCCAATTCTATAACTTCCGTTTCGCTAAACCATGTATTAAAACCTTGTTCGCTAATATTCTCCCGAAGTGTATCAAGAACTCCAGACCAAAGCTCATCATAATTATTCATAAAACATCCCCAAACCCTTTCTATAATTACCGATCAAAGAAAAACACAAGTTTTTTATACACAACTTATGCACAAAGTTTTTCACAAAAGCTAACATATTGTTGCTTATGTAATTAAACCCATTAATATTTTGAAAACAAAAACTTATCCACATCACAAAATTTCACGTAAACTATCTCTATCACTAATTAAACAACGAAAATGAAAACAAAAGTTTATTTGTCAAGTCCGTAAATAAGTTTAACTCTCGTGGATAATCTATTACTTAAAGCACCTAATCAATTGTAGGACAAGCAAATACAAAATAATATTTAAACAAAAGTTATACACAATTAATTTCTTCAACTCTATGTTTTGTATGTAATTAACTTTTTTTTGTGGATAACCCGGAACAAGGCTTAACAAAAATAACTTATAATCACACGCGAACAGTGATTATTGCAGACTCGAAGCTTAATATATTATTTCGTATATTATTTTAATATGATATTGAAAATAATATTTTGAATTGCTTAATTAA
>CAZOCS010000034.1:19811-23291 GCA_964578365.1 uncultured Candidatus Cloacimonadota bacterium | reverse complement strand
GTTGAATGATTTTTAATAAATCAGCATCAAATCTATCTTCGGGGCAGGGTATTATTCCCGACCGACGGTGAAAGTCCGTGAATCAGGCAATTGCCTGATTGATTCGGTGGAATTCCGAAACCGACAGTAGAAGTCTGGATGGGAGAAGATAGGAAGAAAAGGCAATAACCTTTTCTTGATAGCCCCGATGAACGGGGTATTTTTTTTGCTCCTTCATCGGAAACATCTCTCCCAAAGTACAATTCTGCTCCACTGGAGTTTTCATGAGATATATGAATTTAGCATTGGAAATGGCTGAAGAATTCAGGGGAAAAACAAGTCCAAATCCTTTAGTTGGAGCTGTTGTTGTAAAGAATGAAGAAATTGTGGGAAAAGGGGCACATCAATTTGCTGGAGCACCTCACGCAGAAGTTTTTGCTTTGGAAGAAGCTGGAGAGAAGGCAAAAGGTGCAACACTTTATGTATCGCTGGAACCATGTTGTCATCATGGTAAAACACCTCCCTGCACAGATAAGATCATCAAAGCCGGTATATCTAAAGTAATTATTGCCGCAAAAGATCCTAATCCTCAAGTTAATGGTAAAGGAATCGCACAGCTAAAAGCTGCCAGGATCGAAGTTGAAACTGGAATGTTAGAAGATGAAGCTAAAAAGCAAAATGAAATTTTCTTTCATTATATACAAACACAGAAACCTTATGTAATTGCCAAAGCTGCAATTTCACTTGATGGTAAGATTGCGGCAGGAAATGGAAATGCAAAGTGGATTTCCAATGCTGAGGCGCGAATTGTAACTCATAAATTGCGAGATCAGGTAGATGCAATTCTAATTGGAAAAAATACTTTGATCAACGATGATCCAAGCCTTAATGTAAGATTGGATACTACTACAGAAGGACCGCAAAAGATCATTATTATTCCAAAACTCGATATTTCTGCAGAAAAGCTTTCCAAAACAAAAGTGTATAAATGGTCAAGATCAAAACAACTTATCGTTATTTGTCATAATTCTGTTGTAAATAATAACATCATAAAAGAGTTCCAAAAATATAATATCTTGCTCATCCCAGTTCCTGGTACTCCAAACAACTTAAAAGTTGAAGAAATCCTTACAGAGCTTGGTCGACAAGGAATCACAAGTTTACTGTTGGAAGGTGGTGGTGGTGTTTATACTTCTTTTCTAAAAGCCAATTTGATAAATAAATTCCACATTTTTCAAGCTCCGATTCTAATCGGAAATGATGGAATTCCTATGTTGAAAGATCTATCTATAAATTCGATTGATTCAGCTTATAACTTAATGAATGTAACTACAAATAAATTGGGTAATAACTTACATATCAATGGTTACTTAAGCTTAAGAGATGGAGAATAAATGTTTACGGGAATAATAGAAGAAGTCGGCAAAATTATTGAAATAAAAAAAACAGGAAAAGACAATTCACTCACAATTTCCTGCCAAACGGTTATAGAAGATATAAAACTTGGTGATAGCATTGCTGTTAACGGAATTTGTTTAACAGTTTCAGGATTCGATAATAGGAGTTTTACAGCTGATGTAATGCCGGTAACTTTTCAAAAATCGAATCTGAAAACCTGTCAAATCGGGGAATTCATAAATTTGGAAAGAGCACTTCAGTTAAAGTCGCGTCTGGGTGGACATCTTGTAAGCGGACATATCGATGGAACAGGTATTATTAAATCAATAACTAAACAGGATAATGCCACAAAAATAAAAATTCAAATCAATCCGGAACAAAGGAAATACATGATCCCAGAAGGATCGATCTGCATTGATGGGATAAGTTTGACGATTGCAGAACTAGAGAAAGATCATCTTACGATTTCAATAATTCCTGAGACAATGATAAATACGATCCTGCAGTACAAAAAAACAAACGATACAGTAAATATTGAAAGTGACATATTGGGGAAGTATCTCTATAATTTCCAGCAAAATGAAGGGAAGAGAAGAAAAGATATTTCAATGCAATTCTTAACTGAAAATGGTTTTGTATAACCTCACCTCAATTCTCTCCTACAAGGAGAGGAAGCTTCTGCTCAGCTCCCCTTTAGAAGGGAAGTTAAGAGGGATTTTATAATGAAAATAATTATATTAATGATTATGTAGGGAGTAATAAATGATTAATTCAATTAAAGAAGCTTTGTACGAATTGAAAAAGGGAAAGATGGTAATCGTGGTGGATGATGAAAACCGTGAGAATGAAGGAGATCTTGTGATTCCTGCTGAATGTATTTCCCCAGAAAGTATCAATTTCATGATCAGTCAGGCAAAGGGTCTAGTTTGTATGCCAATGCTCGATGCTGATCTACATCGGTTAAAACTTGATCAGATGGTTGATAACAATACTGACAACCATCAAACTGCTTTCACAGTCAGTGTCGATTACAAATCCACTTCAACAGGTATTTCAGCATTTGATCGGGCTACAACAATTCAGGAATTAATAAATTCCAACAACACTGAAAAAGATTTCCGCAGGCCTGGTCATATTTTTCCTTTGAGAGCCAATAAACGTGGTGTCTTAGAACGTGCCGGTCACACAGAAGCTGCAGTTGACTTGGCCAGATTAGCTGGTTTTCATCCTGCTGGAGTTATCTGTGAAATTATAAATCCAGATGGAACGATGGCCCGATTACCGGATTTAGAAAAGTTTGCGAAAAAATGGGAATTGAAATTGATCACGATCAAAGATCTTATAGAATACCTCTTGCAAAATGAATCTTCGGTGATAAAAGAAACAGGCGAGATAGATCTTCCCACCAAATGGGGAAATTATAAAATGATCGGTTATTCCAGTGCTGATTCTAATGAACCGCATATAGCATTGATAAAAGGTAATCCGGCAAATTCTGTTAAACCTGTTATGTGTCGTGTTCACTCGGAATGTTTTACAGGAGACCTGCTGGGAAGTTTGCGATGTGATTGCGGAGATCAGCTTTCCAATGCTATGCAAAAGATCGATAAAAATGAGGAAGGAGTACTCATTTATTTAAGGCAAGAGGGGAGAGGGATCGGATTATTGAATAAACTAAAAGCTTATGAATTGCAGGATGAAGGGCTTGATACTGTAGAGGCTAACAAA
The DNA here is from genome assembly GCA_964578365.1 of uncultured Candidatus Cloacimonadota bacterium. Classification (GTDB taxonomy): domain Bacteria; phylum Cloacimonadota; class Cloacimonadia; order Cloacimonadales; family TCS61; genus Tenebribacter. Next base: position 20,186 of record CAZOCS010000034.1, on the reverse strand, counting down.
GCTTTAGGTTTCCCGGCTGAGATGCGGCAATTCAAGATCGCTGCTGATATATTGAAAGATCTGAAAATCTATAAAGTAGAATTGATGACCAATAATCCACTGAAAATAAAACAAATAAGAGAATGTGGAATTGAGGTTGTACGTAAAATTCATGAATTTGAACCTACTTGCACAAATATTAATTATTTGCAAACTAAAAAAGAGAAAATGGGGCACATGCTGAAGCATTTGTCTAAAGTACAATAAAGATAAGTAATGGAGATCGTTTGCTATAGCAAGCCGACTCTTAAAAGAATGGAGATCGTTTCCGTCAAAGCCGGAAGCCGACTCTTAAAAGAATGGAGATCGTTTCCGTCAAAGCCGGAAGCCGACTCT
>CAZOCS010000034.1:0-19711 GCA_964578365.1 uncultured Candidatus Cloacimonadota bacterium | reverse complement strand
TAGGAGAAGAAAATGTATAAAACAATCGAAGGAAAATTAGTTGGAAAAAGTTTGAGGGTTGCAATTGTTGTTGGAAGATTTAATGAGTTTATCTCATCAAAATTATTATCAGGTGCTATTGATGCACTTGTACGTCATGAAGTAAAGGAAGAAGACATTAGTGTAACCTGGGTTCCGGGTGCATTTGAGCTGCCATTGATCGCTCAGAAACTGGCAAACACAAAGCGGTTTGATTCAATCATCTGTCTTGGTGCAGTTATTCGTGGTGCAACTCCGCATTTCGATTTAGTAAATGCAGAGATGAGTAAAGGAATAGCCAAGGTTGGACTTGATGTTGATTTACCTGTTATTTTTGGCGTTGTTACCACAGATACAATCGAACAGGCTATTGAGCGTGCCGGAACTAAAGCAGGCAATAAAGGATGGGATGCTGCCATAAGTGCAATAGAAATGGCTCAATTGATGAAGGAGATTGAGAAAGATTAAATTAGCAACGAACTGAAACGAATAAAAGACGAACAATATTGTTTTAAACTAGAGTCTTTCTGAGGTTTACCTGCCGAAGGCACGGATTTCTTACAAAGGTATTCGACAAAGAATCTATTGGACAGCTGTAAATGAGCAATTTAAGATCTGATACTCTTCGTAAGAGAAATTGTATGAATTTCTAGGAGAGACAGATTTTGATGTGTTTTGTGAGGAAAATATTAAAAAGAAAAATTAGAAATTATTTACTCGTATTTTTTTAATTTAAATCCTATTGGAATAGTTGTCCAACAATTAACTGGCTTACCTTTATGTTTTGCTGGGGAAAACTTCCATTTCTTCACTGATTTAACAGCAGCTTCGCTAAGCATACATTGACCAGACATCACAGATTGATTTACTTCAACACGACCAATAGTTCCATCAGCAAATATTTCTACTTGGAGTATTACAATGCCTTCTATTCTATTACTTCGTGCAAACCTTGGGTATTCTAATGGAGCTTTTCTTATCACATATGGTGGTTCTTCACCACCAGCTGTGTTTTCAAACATATATTTTTTACTTTGATCAGAGTTATTAGATGCTGTCTCAATAATTGGATTTTGCTTAGATAACTTAGTGGAACCACAAGCTGTTAGTAAGATACCGATAACAATTAGTGCTGAATATTTCATTTCTAGATAACCTCCAAACTATATTATTTTCAAGTTAATTCAAGATGGACAATCTACATCATCTTGTTATCAACATTTCTTCTTTCTGTTTGCTTTTTATCACAACTGATACTTCATTCGGAATGCAGATAATGGGAAAACGGTTACTCCATCCTTGTTTAACGCAATACTTGTTTTTGCAGGTTGATTCTTTTATTCTCACTTTTCCATCTTTTATCTCAACAACTATTCCTTCATCGATATCAATTATTTTATCTCTATTCAAAGGAACAGAAGCAATAAACTCATTATGATAACTGATCTCAACTTGTTTTGCTGAAATATCATCTTTTATGAGAACAAGCATGAACACCGCAATAGCCAGAAGGAAGAATATCAAGATGATATCTGCAAATGTGAAGATCTTACGGATATTTTGGATCATTAAAATTCACCGTAAATTGCGTGACCGCAGGATGGGCACTTGCCATCTACAATTTCATTCTTAAATGGATAGTCTCTACTTATAAGCACTTGATCGCAATTTGGACAATTTGTATTTCTATCTGTTACTATATTTCCAAGATAACCAAAATTTAGTTTTTTCTCTGCTATCTCTTTTGCCAAGTTCAGCTTGGAAACTGATGTAGGAGGATTCTCCATTTTATAAGTTGGATAGTATCGTGAAAAATGAAGCGGGATATCAGGATTCACATCTGCAACGAAATCTACTAGATCATTTATTTGTTTTCCAGAATCATTTTCATCTGTGATAATTAGATTTGTTATTTCAATATGACAATGTTTATAAGCTGTTTTTATTGTTTCTAGAACTGGTTGCAATGTGCCATTACAGATATTTTTATAGAAATTTTCATCAAAAGCTTTAAGATCAATATTCATAGCATCGATGTAGGGAAGAAGCTCTTCTAATGGTTCCTGATTAATAAAACCGTTTGTTACCATTACAGTTTTAATGCCACTCTCTTTTAATAATTTAGATGAATCGAGTATGAATTCAAACCAGGTCGTGGGCTCGGTGTAAGTGAATGCAACAAAATTGCAATTGTGAGATCTGCAAAGTTCTACTAATTTATTTGGAGTTATTGTTTTAGTAGGAACTTCTAGTTGGCTGGATTGATAATTCTGACAGAATTTACAGGAGAAGTTACAGGAATTTGGACCAATTGAAAGAATGCTCTTGCCCGGATGAAAATGGTATAATGGCTTTTTCTCCATTGGATCGATACTGATCGTTATGGTTTCCCCATAATTGATTGCATAAAGAACACCATCTATATTCTTACGTGCTCTGCATATTCCAATATTCCCTGGTGAAATTACACAATTGTGCGGACACAGATCACATCTAACTTTTTGATTTTTAAGTTGAGTGTAAAATAAGGCTTCTTTCATGGTCTACTTCAAATATTTTTCTAAAACCTTCAGATTGGTTTTTAAACTATCGGAGTTGAGCCCTAAAGTATGTTTAGCATTAGATCCAAGCTGTTCCCTTAGTTCCCTATTATTATATAATTTCATAATGTCATCGATCAACTTCTTTTTATCAGATATAATAATACCATTGTTTTCTAAAAGCCTGTCTACAGAATCACGACATGAATGATGATATTTTCCTATGATCGTGGAAGTACCATAAAAAGCCGGTTCAAGCGGATTGTGTCCACCAAAGTTTATGAAGCTGCCACCAACAATTGCAATATCAGATAGAGCATATATCATATTCAGAATTCCCATTTCATCAACAAATAGTATTTCTCCGGGCTCTTCTAACTTGGAATAAAAATGATAATCATATTCCTTATAAATTTCACAAACTTGAGGAATTCTATGCAGATGACGAGGAACAATGACCACCTTAAGGTTATTAATTTCCTTTTTAAGGCTAACAAATACATCTTTAAAGAGCTTTTCCTCTCCTGGACGACTACTTCCCCAAACTATGATGAAATCGTCCTCAGAATAGCCTAATTCACTCCTTAAAGTGTTTTTACTGAATTCTGGAAGATCGATACAAAATTTAAGATTATGGGCATTGATCACATTATCGAATCTAAATCCAATAAATCTCCTCTCATCTTTTTCAGATTGAGCATTAACAGCCTTTATGGCTTTCCAAACAGGTCTCCAGAAAAATCTCAGATTCCTATATTTTGGAAATGAACTATCTGAGATCCGGGCATTTACCATTACTACCGGTATCTTACGCTTCCTGGCAATATGCAGCATATTAGGCCAGAATTCTGTTTCAACCAGAATAATTAATTCTGGATTTAATGTATTGAAAAATCTTCTCTGGATAAATGAAGCATCAATAGGGAACAGGCTGACAGCTAATTTTGGACTGATCTTCTTTGCTGCTTCCAATCCTGTCGAAGTCATTGTAGTCATAATAAAGTCTTTTTGTGAATATTTCTGCAAAAGTTGGTTTATAAGCGGTCTAACTGCATTCACTTCTCCTACAGAGGCAGCATGGATCCATACACAACTCACAAATCCATTTTTCAGGATCCCAATTCTTTGTTTGTCTCGTTTACTTTTTATACGTAATTTGATGAATGGATAACTTATACCTACAAGAAGTGATGTTAATATGCGATAAATAAACATTTATTTTCCTTTTTTTAATAATATTCCAGATGATATACTATAAAACCTTAAAATGAATTTCGTCATCTACACTGCTTAAAAGAACTTTTAGTGTATCTGTCAATTTATAAATTTTACCCTTTCTTTTTCCAATGAAGCGGCTATGTTGCGGGTAATATTCGTAATTATCATCACTTAAAGAAGATATATCAACAATTCCTGTTACGGGATATCTGTTTAGTTCAACTATAAAAGCATTTCTTCGAACAGCAATAATAATTGCGGTGTATTCTTCACCAACTTTCTTTTTCATAAATATCGTTTTATTTTTAAGATCAACTTCTCGTTCAGATTCATCAGCAACCATCTCTCTTTCAGTTGCGATTTTGGCTAATTTGAAAAGATGAGAGGATGAAAATGGAGTTTGCTTGGAATTTAATTTATTCTTAATTTGATGATGAATGATAAGGTCGGAAATTCTACGGATAGGTGATGTGAAGTGAGTGTAATAGCGCATTGCCAGTCCGAAATGACCCAGATTTTCTACAGTGTATTTAGCTTTTTTCATACTCCGCAGGATCTTACGGTCAAATACACGATGGTAGTCTTCGTTGGGGAGTTGATCCAGTAAATTCTGAAGCACAACATTCAAGTTTTGACGCATTTCCATTTTAATATTATAGCTTGTAATTTCTTCTTTGAGCTTTAAAAGTCTTTCGTTATCCGGTTTTTCATGACTTCTATATATTGTTTTGCCAGTTGATAGTTCTTTGGCAATATACTCATTTGCAACCAGCATAAAGTTCTCGATCATTTTGTGGGAATCTGTTTCCTTACTGCGTTCAAGATCAATAACATGACCTTCATCATCAAATATGAAGATCGTTTCAGAGATGTTAAGTCTAAGATATCCACATTTTACTCTATTTTTTGTGAGAAATGCAGACAATTTTCGCATATCTAAAAGAGTGTCTGCAATTTCAGTTTCCATCTCTTTTTTCTCTTCAAAGAATTCATCGATCTCTTCATAATTGAATCTGGCATTGGAACAGATCACACTTTCATATACACTTTGCGAAATAACCTTGATATCGGCATTGTATCTGGTTTGAACGGTTAATGTGAGCTTGTCTTCAAATGGTCGTAAACTGCAGATCTTGTTGGAAATTTTCTCCGGCAGCATTGGAATAACTTTCTTGGGAAAATAATAGCTGTTTCCACGTTTTACAGCTTCATCAAATAATTTACTTTTTATCTCAATATATTGTGCTACATCCGCAATATGAACGTAAAGTGTAAATCCTTTCTCATCTTTTATCAATGATATAGCATCATCAAAATCTTTTGCCGAAGCCGGATCTATAGTGAATGTAAGCAAGTTTCTAAGATCTTTTCGCTTGGAAATGAGATCATTCGGAATATCATATGAGAGAGCATCAAGTTCATTTAGGACATTCTGTGGAAATTCCAAAGGCAAGTCATACTGCAGGATAACACTTAATACTTCTACATCAGGATTTCCAGCTTTTCCTAAAACATTCACAATATTACCGGCTGGAATTTTATAATAATCTCTACTACCCCAGTTTGTTACATCTAAAACAACCTTCTCACCACTGTTAGCAGTTGAAATATCATTAACTGCAAAATTTGTATGAATTCTTGAATTATCCGGAATGATATAATGCTTACCATGATATTCCTGAAATGTTCCAATAACCTTATTATTAGCTCGTTTTACAACCTTAGTAATAATTCCATATTTTTTGCCGTTCCGCTGATATTCAACTTCTAACTCAACTGTATCATTGTGATAGGCATTTAATGTGTCTTCCGAAGAAACAAAGATATCTTCCGGTTCTGCTTTTACAAAGGCAAAAGATTTATTTCTCGCCAAAGTTGTTGCATCAAATATCCCCGTGATATTTTTAGAGGTCTTTGTTTTCATGGCTTGATACTTTCGGTTCTTCACATTGATCTCTTTATCTTTTGCTAATTTAAATAGGGTATCTATGAGATCTTTATATTTATGCTTTCTCAAACCTATAGATTGTGCTATTTCTTTAATTTTATAGTGGTTATGGGGACTATCTTCAAGAATTTTCTTAACTATATATGCTAGCTTTTTATCATACATTTAATTATACTTTATTTCCGATCTTGTCTTCAAGTATTCTGAGTAGCTCATCCTTTTCATTTCTAGTTTTAGAAAAACGTAAAGAAAGACCCCTGAATGGATCAAGTTTACGCGGCATTTTGAAAGTACTTAACATTATCCCCTTTTTATCTATATAATAACAACCGAAGTGAGAATATGGCCGTTCTGCTTTAATAAGCCAATAATGAACCATGATCTTATGTTCATAAAGCTCATAAGTTGTTGGTATAAAATATGTTATCAAGCTCAGGATGAATAATCCCATTCCCAGATAAAAGAATAGAGGCATATTCCAATTGACTACAGTGATTTTCCAAAGTAACAAACTTATAACTATCAAGAAGGCAACCAATAGGGCAGAGCTTAATGGGAAATCTTTAAATGGATATGACACCCACTTTAATTTTGGTTCATTATCTGACATTTTGAATTATCTCCCTGCATTTTTCTATCTCTTCTTTAATTAGAATAATGTTATCAAAAACCTTTGTGGAATTGAATTTAGAGCCAATTGTATTTATTTCTCTGTGCATTTCTTGTAGTATAAAATTCAATTTTTTACCAAGCTCAGTTTTTTCTTCCAATAATGCAGAGAACTTATCAATATGGTTATTTAATCTCACAATTTCTTCTGTAATATCTGCCTTTTCAACATATATAGCTGTTTCTAAAAGCAATTTCTTATGATCTTCTGCTTTTATAAATTCACCCAGCATTTCCTCAATATTATCTTTTAATCTCAAATAGATCTCTTCTTTATAAATGGGGAATTCCGCTTTTATTTTATTTAAAGCAGAATTCATTGCAGACAAAGAGTTTAAACAGTACTCTTTCATGGATTTACCTTCATTTAAAGCCATTATCTGATGCGCAGCTATTGCTTCATCAATAGTTGCCATAATGATCTTGCTCATGTCTCCTTCATCAATTTCAGCTTTACCTACCCTAATAACATCTTTTTCGGATAGCAATTTAGCAAAGGGAAGATGTGCATCGGTGTTTACCATCTTTTTTGCCTTCTTATATAGCTCCCAATAAGCTTTAGTAATTGCCTCATTCAGTTCCAAATCCGGTGCTTTTAGTAAATTCAGATTAATATATACATCAACTTTCCCACGGATTATCTTCTTATTTATCTTTTTTGATATTTCAGCTTCCATAAATGAAAGGTGATATGGCTGCTTTATTCGTAAATCCAGGAAGCGACTGTTTACAGACCTTATTTCAATTTCCAGATCAATATTCTCATCCAGGTATTTTGCTCTTCCATATCCGGTCATACTTTTCATAATAACTCCAGCTATACTTATTTTATTATTCAAATTATTAATTTAGTTGTATTATGTCAATTATCTTTAAGAATTGTATTATTAAACAAAAGAGCAGTCTTGTGATGATATTCTATCTTAATCTTCCAAATATTAAATTTCCTGTAATGATTCTTTTAAATGTAATTCTATATAACTTTTTCATTCATGTTCGTTAGAAGTTGAATTCTAAAGCTTAAGAAAAAGGATTTCTTAAATAAATTATAGAGATAGCATTGTAAAAAGAGGGTATTAAAATCGGGAACCCTTTTTATTAACAAATATTCAATATATATTATATACACCCCATTACTAACATTATACCGTAGAAGAGGTTATGCAAACACTCCTAAATTTACATAATGTATATTATCACAGGTTGTTAATTTCTCATTTTTCAGGCCTTTAACTGCAAAATCACCTCTCTCCCTTCTTTAAATTATAATTATGTAATCCAAGGTTACATTATATATTTATTCTTTAAAATTGATTTCTGATATATTAAATAAGAAATTATTTTTTATATCTCGAAATTAATAAAAAAAATGTTTGAAATTCTAAAATTGAATTAGAATAGGTAATAAATGTGTAAATATCTCCAAATGTTGTTTCTAAGACCCGATAGAATTAAACTTGAGTAAATTTACATTCAAATTGATAAAAAAGAACCCATAATTGATTTAGCTTATTCATTTAAAGCTGGTTTATGTACAGTCATTACATAATATGTTATGTGTAATTTAATTAATTAGTTCACCTTTTAATGTCCAGCCAACTGCATCTATTATTTTCACTTTAACAAATTTACCGATCAAAGATCTATCTCCTGGGAAAACTGTAATTTTAAAATCTCTACTCTTCCCCGCCATTTCATTCTCAGATTTTTTACTAACTTGCTCAACGTAGATCTCTTTTATTTTCCCAATTTGTTCTTTATATTTAAGTGTAGTAATATCTTGTTGAAGCTCAATAAGCTTTTGCAATCTTGTTAATCGGATTTCCTCAGGTAATTGATTGTCAAACTCAGCAGCTTTTGTTCCTGTTCGTGGAGAATATTTAAAGGTGAAGGCATAATCGAATTGAATTTTCTTCATAAGATCATAAGTTTTTTGAAATTGCTCTTTTGTTTCACCCGGAAAACCAGCTATGATATCAGTTGTTATTGCAATATTAGGCATTGCTTTCCTCAACTTATTAGTAATATCAAGAAAATGCTGTGAAGTGTAACCACGATTCATTTTAGCTAGTATCTCATCATCCCCGCTTTGCATTGCCAGATGCAGATGTTCACATACTTTTTCCGATTCTGCCATAACTTGTATAACCTCATCTGAAAGGTCTTTAGGGTGAGATGTGACAAACCTGATACGGTTAATAGAATCAATTTTATTCACTTGCCTTAAAAGTTCAGCAAAATTAACATTATTGTAATTGTAGGAATTTACATTTTGACCAAGCAGAGTAATGTCCTTAAAGCCCTTCTCCCCTATCTTCGAGATCTCATTAACTATGTCTTCAGTCGGCCTACTACGTTCTCTACCACGTGTGTATGGTACAATACAATATGAGCAGAAGTTATTACATCCACGCATAATTGTTACAAAAGCGTTGAACTCACCGGTATGGATCGGATAAATATCTTTATAGATCTCATTATCATCTACAATGGTATTACATTTGAAGTCAGTTTCATCAAAAAGATCAGAAATTATCTCAGGCAGTTTTTTATATTGATCCACACCTACTACAAAATCAATATTAGAATTCATCTCATTCAGTTCTTTATCAAGACGTTGAGCCATACAGCCAATTACACCTATTTTTAAGTTTTTATTATTTCTTTTACGACTCATCTCATTATTTATACGTCCTAGAACTCTATCTTCAGCATGCTGGCGTACAGAACATGTATTAAAAATTATTACATTTGCGTCTGCTATATCTTCAACCACAGAGAACTTTTCATTCTTCAGGATCGATCTAACTAGTTCACTATCAGCTACATTCATCTGGCAGCCATATGTTTCTATATATATGTTCATTAAAAAAACTTTGATCCTTATATTTTTCTTCTTCTATCACCTAATAAAATAATATCGCGCAAAGCTTCAATATTCTTAGCTTTAAGCCATTTTTTCTCAAAATTGGAATTTTGCACGATCTGAGCAATTGCAGCTAATGCCTGTAAATGAAAGTTGCGCTCATCACGAGTACCTGTTATCACGAATACAGTATTAACTTTTGTTGCTTCTTCATTAAAGAAAATTCCTTCTCTGCACCGGGCAAGAAGGATATTGAATTTCTTCTCTCCTTCAATAATAATATGAGGAATTGCTAATGAATCGGTAAGTACAGTAGAACTTTCAGCTTCCCGCTCAAGAAGTTTGTTATAGAAATAATCATTACTTTTATTAATTTCTTTACAAACTTTATCTGCAATTGTGTGGAAAAATTCTTCCTTGGATACAGGCTTATCTATATCCAAAATAACTGCTCTTTCAATGAGTTCATCAAACCTGTCTTTTCGAATATTATCGCGTTCCCTGATTATTTCTTTCAATTCGGTTTCTAAGGATGACGTTACAAGATCTTTTGCTTTTATCCGTTTAACAAGCTGTAAAAGAGCTGATTCCTTATTAGAACGAATACTTCCATAGAACCAGTACCAGGATAATCCACCAATTATGAAAACTGTAGTTAAAATTAGCGGCATTACTCCCATTTCAATAATTAAATATACATATGCCACAACAGCAATAACCTGCAGCCAAGGATACAGCGGACTTTTAAATTTTGGTCGGTAATTTTGAATTCCACTTTCGCGCATAATTATTACTGATATATTAATAAAAATAAACAGTAGTATCTTCATTGTTGAAGCTGTTTTGATAAGTGTTTCTAAAGGTAGAAAAATTACCAAGATCATGAAACTGCTTGTAAATAATAGCGAATTAACTGGAGTTTTGTATTTTTTATTTACTTTTCCAAAAAATGAAGGAAGAAGCTTATCTTGGCTCATAGCCATGGGATTACGTGAAGATGCCATAATTCCTGCATTTGCAGTTGAGAAGAATGCCAATAAAGCAGCTAATGAAAGTATATACATTCCTGGTTTTCCGGCAAAAACTGCAGCCCCGTCACTGATCGGTGTGAGTGTATAGAGTTTTGGAGCTGGTAGAAGTAGCTTATCACCCAGTACTCCAACTGTTACAAAAACAACAAACACATAAGCAATAGTAACTATCGTAAAAGCTGAGATCATGCCCAGTGGAATATTTCTCGATGGATTTTTTATCTCCTCAGCCACGCTGGCAATCTTAGTAAGTCCGCCATATGATACGAAAATAAGCCCTGCAGTCATGAAAATGGTTTTCAGATTTCCTTTCATAAAGACATCAAAATGACGATTATCAACATTGGGAATTCCTTTTACAACATAATAAAAGAGTAATGCCAGTAATGCCATTATCATTAAAACCTGTAAACTCCCTGCATGTTTTGTGCTTTTAAGATTTATTATTGTAAAAAATATACAGAAAATAACAGCGATAAGTTTTATCTGGAAAATCGTTATCTCAGGATAGATAATAGAGGCAAAGGCACCAATTCCTACTAACGCAAAAGCACTTTTAAAAGCTAATGAAAACCAGGCGGAAATACCTGCTATTGTACCAAATCCGCCTCCCATACTACGGTTGATAAAGAAATAATCTCCCCCAGATTTCGGCATGGCCGTAGCTAATTCAGCTTTGCTGAACATGGATGGCAGCACCAGAATTCCTGCTAAAAGATACGCCAATATTACTGCAGGACCCGATTTAAAATATGCCAGACCTGGCAAAATAAACAGACCAGAACTGATCATTGCTCCTGCTGCTATGCTGAATACAGATAATAATCCCAATTCTTTTTTTAATCCAACCATTTAATAACCTTAAGCTTATTTTAGAACCACAACCTTGTTCTTTCCTTCAGATTTGCCTTTGTACATAGCTTTATCTGCTTTTTTAATAAGATCGTTGATATTCATTTCTTCATTTTTATAATCACTTATACCAATTGTTGCAGTTAAAGATATCTCTTTATCTTTGTATGTTATTGGAAATTTAGCAATTTGATGGAGAATAAGTTTTGTTAGATGTAATGCGCCTTTAGCATTTGTTTGTGGGAGAAGCAGAATAAATTCTTCTCCACCATAACGTCCAACAACATCTTGCTTTCTAACAAGATCTATCATTAAATTAGAGATTTGCTTTAAAACAAAATCACCACATTCATGCCCGTATTCATCATTAATACTTTTAAAATTATCCAGATCGATCATTGCAATTGTGAAAACTTCTTTTGAACGTTCAAATTTATGTTTTTCATAATCAATTTTTTCTAATATTGAACGCCTATTCGGAAGTTGAGTTAGCGAATCGGTTCTTGCTAGAGTGTGTAATCTAGAATTTGACTTTTTGAGTTCTTTTTTGGTTCTTTTAAGTTCTGTCATATCAACAGACAGATTATATAATTCATATTTTCCAAAAACAGTTTCATGTTTATGAAAACTTGTTAGAACATTTAATACAGACTTGTTCTTATGGAGATATTCGATCTCACCTGGTCGAATTTCGATATTGCTTTCATAATATTTATCAATATTTTTCTTAAATTTTTCAAAATTTGAATTTGGAACAATTAGATCTTCGATCTTTTTACCGATAGCTTTGCTATTCTTATATCCAAACATTTTCTCAGAAGCCCTATTCCAGTAAGTTATACTGTGATCTTTCCCAACACCATAAATTGCAATACCTGGAACGTTATAAACAATATTTTCAAACTTCTTTTCATATTGATGTAGTTTATGATCGAGGTCCATCCATTCATTGATATCATCCTTATACTCCTTAAATCTTCGATATGTAAAAAATATTAATCCTATAGTTAATAAGAAAAATATTATGAGTAATTCGATGACAAGTTTATAATTACGAAAGCCATACACTCCCATCATATGATCTGAAACATGAAATATTTTTAATAGGACAAATATAATTATTGTAATTGATACAATTAAGAATAATTCTATTGGTGCATTTTTCCTTGTAAGAAATGAACCTATCAAACCTTTCTTAAAACTTTGTTGCTGTGCGATCTTAACCTCCATACCTGTAGATCAAATAATTCTACAGATCATTTATTACTCCTCAAGAAATTTCACTTCCTTCAAGTACATCTTTATCCGGATGCAAAATGGAAAGCTCTCCATTATCTTCTGCTGCTAATATCATTGCCTGAGATTCTACTCCCATTACAATTCTAGGTTTCAGGTTTATTAGCATTGGTACTTTCTTGCCTATCAGTTCATCAGGTTCATAATCTTTTCCGATACCAGCAATAACAGAACGCTCTTCCCCACCTATATTTACTTTGAGTTGTAATAATTTATTAGATTTTTTTACTTTCTCAGCTTCCAAAATCTTTACTATCCGGATCTCCAATTTCATAAAATCTTCATATTCAATTTGAGGTTTATGCTCGATCATGCTCTCATCCTCTATATTTTCTTCTTGCCTTTGTTTTAGAATCTCGAGTTGTTCTTCAACTTCTTTTTCTTCGATCTTCCTAAATAATCTATCTAAATTAGTAATTTTATATTCTGCCGATTCTTTAGAAATGTTCTCCCAAGAAATTGGAATTGTTACACCGATCATATCATGGAGCATCTTCATGCTGTTTGGAATGACAGGTGATGAAACAATTGAAAGTATACGTAATATTTCCAAACATACATACAGTGTTTCTGATGCTTTATTCTTATTTGTCTTTATTTCTTTCCACGGTTGTGACTCATCAAAGTATTTATTACCAATTCGGGCAATGTCCATAAATTGTTTTGTTACTTTCCTAACTTGATAATTTGAATAAGAACTGCCAATTTTATCTGCAAGTTTATGCACTTCTGTTAGTGTTTTCTTTGATAGTTCAGAAAACTCTTCAGGACGCTTAATAGTTCCTTCAAAATATTTATTTGCAAAAACACATGTTCTATTTGCCAAATTCCCTAAAACGTTATTAAGTTCAGAATTTATATGCATTTTAAAATCTTCCCAACTGAAATCACTATCTTTTGTTTCAGGTGCATTTGCAGCCAGAACATAACGCAGATATTCACCATCAAAATATTTCAAATAATCTTCTACCCATACGGTCCAGTTGCGGCTTGTGGACATCTTCTGCCCTTCCAGATTAAGAAATTCATTTGCCGGAACATCATATGGTAAAATAAATTCTTCTTTCTGTTTGGAAAGCATTGCAGGCCAGATAATTGTATGAAATGGGATGTTGTCTTTCCCCAAAAAATGGATCATCTTTGTACTCTTATCAAGCCAATAATCTTTCCATCTCTCAGGTTTACCAATTTTCTCTGCCCACTCTTTAGTTGATGATAGATATCCTATGGGAGCATCAAACCACACATAAAGAACTTTTCCTTCTGTATTTTCCAGCGGGATAGGAACTCCCCAATTGAGATCACGAGTTATTCCTCTTTCTCGAAGACCTTCATTAAGCCAGCTAAGAACAAAATTTTTAACATTATCTTTCCAATAGGTTTTTGTATCTAGCCACTCACGTAATTCTTCCTCGAATTTTGGAAGTTCAAGATACCAATGTGTTGTATCCTTAATTATTGGACTTTCTCCAGAAAGTTTACTTTTTGGTTCGATAAGGTCCATTGCATCAAGCAATTTACCACAACTGTCACACTGGTCTCCACGTGCTCCATCAGCTTTACAAAACGGGCAGATCCCTTCAACGTATCTATCAGATAAAAATCTTTTCTGTTTTTCGTCATAAAATTGTTTAAGATCTTTTTTTACAATGTATCCTGAATCATATAAGTTAGAAAAAAAATCTTGTGAATTTTTTATATGATTTGGATGAGAAGTTCCAGAAAAGTTATCCAATTGAATATTCAATCCTTCCAGATCAACTCTCATACTTTTGTTAAATTTATCCACGATTTCTTGTGGTGATACATTTTCTTCTTCAGCTTTGATTGAAATAGGAGTTCCATAATCATCTGAACCACCTATGTATAAAACATCATTTCCAACTAATTTTTGATATCTTACAAAAATATCTGCATTTAAATATGAGCCTGCAATATGACCAATATGTAGTTTCCCATTTGCATAAGTAAGCGCGCTTGTTACTAAAAATTTTTCCAAATTCAAACTCCATTCTATTATAATTTTTATTATAATCTCAAAACAATTATATTTTAAAGATGTCAAGAATTATTGATAATTGAAATTTATTAGTTAACAATTAAGTACAAATAAAAAACCTTCCGAGTTAAAAAAAACACTGGAAGGTCTTATGTTATTTTTAAAAAGATATTAAAATGTTATTTATTATCTTTTTCTTCTACTTTATTTTTCTTGATATCCTCAGCATATTGAAACATTTCTTCCAGTGTAGAATATTTTTCAAAGATCTCCATAGTTTTCTGAAGTTGTGTATCTTCTTTCAATATAACTTTATACCGTTCAACTTCACCAAATTTTCTACCAATAATATTACTGGCCAATTCATTCTCGATCCAACCGCGAATACTGTCAGCTTCTACCTGTTCAAATTCAATTTCTTCTGCTCTTGCAAACTTTAACAGATCATCAATATCTTTTTGAGAAGTTTGAAAATTTAATGTAACATTTTGCTCATTATCTATTAGATAATCTACAGAATAGTTGAAGAAAATATTCTTTCTACGCAGATCTACTCCCAGATCTGTAAGAAGCGACTGTTCAATCTTAATATCAGGAGTAATGCCTCCACCACCATAAACTTCTCTTCCCATATTAGTATAATATACATGCTCATGACTTTTTTCTTCAGCTTCTTCCCGCATTTCCTTAATCTCTTCTTGAGAGATATTTCCATTTTTTACACGTTCATCTTTCAATAGTTGATCATTAAGATCTTTATGGATGCACCTACCTGACTTTATGTAATATTTAGCAGTTGTTATCTTAATCCCATTGCCATCTGAAAGAGGGAACAAACGTTGAACAGAACCTTTTCCAAAAGAGGTTTGTCCAACAACCAGACCCCTATCCCAATCCTGTAATGATCCGGCAAATATTTCTGAAGCACTTGCAGAGCCACTATTAATGAGAACAATTACCGGATAATCATCTCTAATTCTATTATACTTTGTTAAATATTCCATGTTGGTCTGAGGTGCTCTACCTTTTGTAAAGACAACAAGTTTACCTTTCCCAATAAATTCATTTACAGTATTTATTGCTTCTCGAAGAAGTCCTCCAGGATTGAATCGAAGGTCTATAACAAGTCCTCGAATGCCTTCTTCTTCTAGCTCGTCCAATTTTTCTCTCATATCTGAAGTTGTATTTGCATTGAACTGACGGATCCGCATATATCCAATCCCATTATCCAGTTTAAACGAATAAGGTATACTATGAATTTTAATTATCTCCCGAATGATCTCAAAATCTAATTCTTCTTTCACTCCGGGTCTTATAATAGAGATCAAAACTTTTGTGCCAGGTTCACCCCGCATTTTCGATATAGATTCGTCAGTTGAAACACCTACCACACTTTCACCATCAACTTTAGAGATCTTATCACCTGCATGAATTCCCATTCTATAGGCAGGAGTTCCCTCGATTGGAGCGACAACTGTAATGTATTCACCTTTCTTATCTATCGAGATACCAAGCCCACCAAATTCACCCTTAGTATCTGTACTGAATTTATCAAACTCTTCCGGTGTAAAATAATATGTATGAGGATCAACTTCATCCAACATTCCTTTAATAGCAGAATCTATCAGATCATCTACATTAAGTTCTTCTACGTAATTTTGTCTAACGTTAAAAAGTGCTTCACTAAAAAGTTTTAGCTTTTTGTAAATATTGGCTTCATCAGAATTTGAAGCATCTACATTAACAAAATTAAAAAGTAAAACTCCAATAATTATCCAACCTATTACACTGGCTGAAAATAGAATTTTACTCATTCTATTTAATTGACCTTTCATTTATTTAACTCCTTATTTATTATACTAATTACGTCATTATGAATTTCTTTAATACTTTTTTTCCCATCTAACACAACAAACCTTTTTGGTTCATTTTTAGCAATGTCTAAAAAACCTTCTCTCACTCTTTTGTGGAATTCCATTGATTCCTGTTCCAGTCTATCGGCTTCTTTAGCATGAATTCTAGATAATCCGATCTCTTCCGGTAAGTCAACCAGAAAAGTAATATCCGGAACAAGTCCAAAAGTTGCATATCTTCTAATTGTGTCAATAAGCTTTCCATCAATCTTTCTGGCCGCGCCCTGATAAGCGAAAGTGGAATCGTAATATCTATCGGAAATTACTATCTTCCCCTTTTCCAGTTCCGGTATGATCCATTCACCTGTATGTTGGCTTCTAGAAGCCATATATAGAAGAATTTCTGTTTGTGGTAACATCTCTTTATTATTTACACTAAGAAGCATTTCACGTATATCTTCAGCTATTTTAGGACCACCCGGCTCACGAGTAAGAAACACACTTTCACCTGCTTTTATCAAAAATTCTTTTAACATTCGTGCTTGTGTAGATTTTCCACAACCCTCTATTCCTTCAAAAGTAATAAACAAACCTTTCTTCATAACGTTACCTTTTATTTTTATCAAATTAAATTTATACCTAATACCAAAGCATCTTCGTCGGGAGAATTATAATATTTCTTCCTTGATCCGATCAACTTGAATCCTATTCTCTCATATAACTTTATTGCTTTAAAATTAGATCTTCGAACTTCGAGAAAAAACTTGAAACATTTTTCGTCCAGTAATTTACTCATTAGGAATTGAACAAGAGATTTTGCAAATCCCTTTCTTTGAAAATCTGCTGCAATTGCAATATTTGTAATATTGAATTCATCCAAAAGCTTCCAGCCACAAATATAGCCAATAATTGTGTCTTTATTTTCCATGATATATGCGTATTGCTTATTTATTTCTTCAACGAACATCTCTTTTTCCCATGCAGTTGAAAAAAGTTCTTTCTCTAAAATCATAATAGTAGGAATATCTTCCTCTTTCATTTCTCTGATCTTTGTTTTCATTAATAATACAACTTCTGCCCAGGGTAGATCATAACAATTCCGTTACTAGTTTTAAGATTATTTCTGGTAATTAGATCCTTTTGAGAGATCCCCAACTTCTGAGCTATTGTTCCAACTGTATCACCTTTCTTTACAGTATGATAGTTATTAGTTTTTTGAACTGCCCCACCAGAAGTGGTTCCATAAAGCTTAAGTCTCTGACCTGGTTGTATAACATTAGAGCTGAGATGATTAAGGCTTTTTATACGAGAAACTGTTGTTTTATATTTTTTTGCAATATTATATAAATTATCTCCTCGCTTCACAATATGATGAGTGAAGAAACCTGCATTTTTATTTAGGAATTGTTTTTCAATTTTTGCCAATAATTCTTTATCGATACCATTTCCGTTGGGAATAAGTACAGAGTATTTTCCTGGTGGCAGGACAACATCATTAATAGCAGAATATTTTACCCTATTTCGTTTATAAATTTTTATCCATGGATTCATCTCTAATATTCTACCGATAGATGTACCTTGAGCTTTTGCCCACTCATCAATCTTATAGTGTCCTTTCAGAGTCAGATCGATCAAATGTGCGTTCTTTAAGATCGGTTCTTTTCTATCAAACCTCTTACCAAATATCTCTTCTTCGTTCTCTACGATCATTTTGATAGCAACTGCACGCCACACATATTTATGAGTTTCATCAACTCGCATTAATAGATCAAAAAAATCATATGCTTCCTGTTGACGAATAACTTTGGCAATACTACCAACTCCGGCATTATAGGAGCTCATCGCCAATAGCCAGTCATCCGTACCTCTCTCTTTAAGATAACTCCGCGCATTGAGGAGATATTTTGCAGCAGCAGGAGTTGCCAAAAAAACATTTCTACGTTCATCAATGAAAGAATCTAAACGCAAACCATAACCCTTTGCAGTACCGGGCATGAATTGCCAGATACCAAGTGCTCCAACTCGAGACCCAGCCATTGGGCTTAATCTACTTTCGGCAATTGCTAAATACTTTGTATCGAGTGGAACTTTATACTGTGAAAATATTGAATCAAAATAAGTAAAATATTTACCACATCTTGGAATGAATTTATGAGCAACGCGGAGTTCCTGTTTATAAATTGTTTCAAATTTATCAAAGATCCTTTCATTTGTAAGATCGAATGTTCTGCCAGCAAATACAATAGAATCTGGAATGATAAAATCTTGATTTACAGCAACTCTGCTTTTGGCAACTTCTAAAGCCAGATATAAGGAATCAATTGTGAAATCTGATTCTTCTAATAAAATATAAAGTGAATCAATTATCATATTTTTATCTGTAATTTCTTGTCGAAGTGAATCTGAGGGATCAAGAGAAAATATGGTTGGTGAATTCTCAATTTGTTGAACAGGCTCTACTTTGGGCAATAATGTACAACCAATGAAAACCAAGATAATAAAAAGAGTAAAGATGATCCTAAACATCTATTCTGTCTCCAGCATTCGAGGTTTATAAATGTCATCATAATAATTCATATATTTTCCAGATGTTATCTCTTCTATCCAATCCATATGATTTGTATACCATGTTATTACTTGATCTAAACCTACTTCAAATGTAATTTGCGGTTTCCAACCCAACTCTTTTCGGATCTTACTCGAGTCAACAGAATATCGGATATCATGTCCCTGCCTATCTAGAACAAAAGTGATAAGATCCTTCTTTATATTTAATTTTTCAAGAATATATTCTACGAGGTCTATGTTTTTCCATTTATTTCCTGTTCCCAAATTATATGTTTCCCCGGATTTCCCATTTTGCATTATAACATCTATAGCACTGCAATGGTCATCTACATGTATCCATTCACGAATATTTTTTCCATCGCCATAAACAGGGATCTCTAAACTTTTCAATGCATTGTGAATAATAACCGGAACCAATTTTTCTGGAAATTGATATGGCCCAAAATTATTACACGCTCGAATTACATTTATTCGTTGCCCAAATGTTTGATAAGCTACACGCAAAAGCAGATCAGCAGAAGCTTTACTGGCAGAATAAGGATTATTAGGTTCCAGGGGAGCATCTTCATTAACATTTAAATCATTACTAATTGATCCATAAACTTCATCAGTTGAAACTTGAACAAATTTCTGCACTTTATGCTCTCTAGAATAATTTAAAAGGATCTGAGTTCCCAATATATTTGTCTGCAAGAAAATATCGGGATTGATAATGCTTTTATCCACATGTGATTCTGCTGCAAAATGGACAACATAATCCGGACCGAACTGTTCAAAAGCTGTTTTAACATCTTTTGGATCTGCTACATCACCTTTAAAATCTGATTACAATTGAGGATAATGAAAATTACGT
>CAZOCS010000033.1:19287-23813 GCA_964578365.1 uncultured Candidatus Cloacimonadota bacterium | reverse complement strand
AAATATACTTGACATACAAGTTATAAAATTTGTAAATCCACGCATAATCAAAAAATTGTATGGAGGTACAAATGAAGAAAACAATACAAATATTTATACTTTTAATCTTTTTAATTCCAGTTAGCTTACTTTCCCAAACTGGTAAAATTGCTGGAAGGATTACTGATTTAAAAACAAGTGAGCCGATTGTAGGTGTATCAGTATTTCTTGAAGACTCGGGGACAGGAACATATACAAAAGCTGACGGTACTTACATTTTACATAATGTTTCAGTTGGAGAACACACTGTCCATGTTCGTTTTATGGGATATGAACAAAAAGCAATGCAAACTATAGTTGAAAATGATATTACTGCAATAGTAAATTTTCAATTAGAAGTAAAAGCAATTCAAATAGCGGGAGTGAAAATATCTGCTAACAGAGCAGTTAAACGGGAAACACCGATCGCATTTACAGATATTGATCAGGAAGTGATCTCTGATAAATACACAACACAAGATATGCCTCAGCTTCTAGAAGATGTTCCTGGTTTATTCGCAAATACTACTGGGATAGGAGATGCTGAAATCACTATGCGTGGATTTGAAGCAAATAAAATTCAAGTATTAATAAATGGTATACCTGTTAATGATCCAGAAAGTCAGAAAGTATATTGGAGTAACTGGACAGGACTCGCCTCCAATGTTAAATCTGTGCAAGTACAAAAAGGAGCTGGTTCTTCATTATATGGATCAGGTGCTTTCGGGGGTTCATTAAATATAGAAACAATGGGCTCAACACCAAAACCGGAAATCACATTGCGTTCTTCTTATGGACAATATTCAACTGATGGAAATACTGCCGATGGTGAAGGTGGTATTGTTGATTATAAACCATACAATTATAATGCCTTAGCACGCTATAATTCTGGAAATCTCTTTGGTGGAAAATTCAACTACAACATAATGCTAGAACGAAAACGTGGTGATTATTATCTTAATGGTACAAATTATGATGGTTATTCTTTTGGATTTGAAGCTCAGAATATCATAGGTGATCATACAATTAATTCCAGTTTTTTAGGTGCACCTCAAGAACATAATCAAGTATATTTCAAATCTGATCCAGATCTTTTTGATACTCTTGGACGCTCATATAGCAGGAACAATCATTCTTACCAAGAAAACTATTATTTCAAACCTCAGTTTTCTGTAAGGGATGAGTGGAACATTTCCGAAACTCAGATCTTAATGACAAATGTTTTTGTAACCAAAGGTGATGGTGGAGGAAAATACCTCAGCCAGGACAAATTTGATATAAATACAGGTGAAATCCATTTTCGAGATGGTTTCCTTGACGAAGAAGATCCTGGAGAATGGGAAGATCAGGTTTTTGGAAAGCATGCTCTTTATTTGTATCAAACTTATGGGATAGAAGTTGAGGAATTTGTTGGTCAGGATACTATTTGGTTTGGATCAATCCCAGTAGTTGGATCATCTTATAAAGGAGTTCTTATTAGTGGGAATGGAGCAAATTTTTTTAGAGATCCTTCCAGATACGAATATAGTTGGCGTAATAATAGAATTAGTGATCACTTCCAAGCTGGTATGAATACATATTATCAACAGGATATCAACCAGCAATTAAGAATGGTTCTGGGTGGTGAATTAAGAAACTGGTATGCTAATCACATTGGCAAAGTAGAAAACTTCCGCCATTATGATGGTGAAGGTGGTGTAGAAACGTATGAAAAAATGCAAAAAACTTATGATTATACTACTCAAGTAATCAATATGTCTAGTTTTGCCAGATTTCAATACAAACCGATATCAAACCTCAATTTTATGGCAGATGGACAGTATGCTATTTATACATCAAATATTGAGGAAAATAAAATCGAAATTTATGATCTTGGAACAGGTGAACCAACTGATTACTATTATTATTCAACTAAAGAAATGACTAATCCCGATTCAACTCTGAAATTTGATGATGAAGATTACACCAAGGTGTATTCTTTCTTCTCTCCAAAATTCGGAATCAACTACAATATTTCGAAGTATTTCAATGTAATGGCAAATTATTCATTAGCCTACAAAGAACCACGAACAAGTGAATGGTATAGCGGGTATGATGGACCAGACGGGAATCAGTTGTATATGAAGAATATTGTAATGACAGATAGTCTGGGTAATTATTACAATCAAGACGAAGAACATTTTTATGGTGAACTTAAGCCGGAGAAGATCAATACTATAGAATTTGGAATGGGTTATGATGGCGTGATATTTGATGTGGAAGCAAATTACTACATAAGTAACTATAAAGATAAAATAGAAAGCGTAAGCATTCCTGTTACAGAAGAATATTACTATGCTTCAGAAGATTCTATCGGAATTAGAGAATATGATACAGGTCTAACACTTAATGCTGGAGAGGCAAGGCATCAAGGTTTGGAATTATCTACAAAAGTTAAGTGGTCGAATTTTGATGTTGCAAGCTCACTTACACTATCATCTAATCGTTGGATAAAAATGAATGTTGATGAGATCTTTGATATGGATTCAGACGAAATGATTGATAAGGTTGTTCCATTTTCTCCTGAAACAATGGCAAATGGAGCGTTGGGTTACACATTAAACAATATGCCTTTAGATGGCAAAATTAGAATTGGCGTAACAGGTAAATACTGGGATGGATATTATGCAAACTATGAAAATGAATATTATAGTAATTATATCTATGATGGATCGGATTTCGTAGCGGATACAACTTCTGTAGTAAGCTCTAGGTTGCCTGAATTTTTAGAATTTGGAGCTAATATAAAATATGCCTTTAAAGTAAATGGAATGGATGCATCATTAAAACTTGATTTCAACAACATCCTAAATGAAAAAGATAACTACCTTTCTGCACGAGTAACATCTGATTACAATCGTGGTTACTTTGATGATAATGGTGACTTCCAGGATGATTATCTAACAGGAAATAGATATATGTATCTAACTCCTGCTCCGTTGTTTAGTATGTTCATTACAATGGAAATAAAATTCTGATTATTTACATAATAAAAAAAGGAGTTGAGAAAATTCTCAACTCCTTTTTTATATTTTTCTAAGTGCTTATTTTTTTTCTTTTGGAGTAGGTTTTTCTTTCTCTTCTTTTAACTCTTCAATTTTAATTGTCACATTGTCAGCTTTAAAAATTGGATAAAAATCTGTGACATAATCTTTCACGATATCTTCTATACCTTCATTTTTTTTGATAAATTCCTTTTTGTATTTAATAGTTATCGTAATCTTATTAAAGACTACCACAATCGATACAACAGGAACCTCACCGATAATGTTACCTAGATACTGTGGAAGAGTTTTATCTAGTTCAATAATACCTTTGAATAATTGATATATCCTTATTAGCAAAAATCCAATACCAGATATTATTAAAAGGGCAAAAAACTTCTTGAAAAACTTTCTCATTATAGTTTCCCCAAAATAAACTTACTAAAAAATATCCTTACTTATTTCAAAAGGATAACTTTTTTAACGCTTGTATAATCACTTGCCTGCTTTGTAATATTGGTTTCAAAGAAGTAAATTCCACTTGAAACAGGATTGTTAGTATTATCAGTTCCATTCCAGATTATATGGTGTTCACCAGCAGACATGTCCTCACTAACCAATGTTTTAATCTTTTCACCCTTGATGTTATAAACAGTTAAAGTTACATGACTTTCGCTTTTTAAATTGAGAAAAGCAGTTGTTTGTGGATTAAATGGATTTGGGTAGCAACTAATGAATTCTGAACTGGCAACTATAGTATTCTCGTTGGAAGAAACTTCATCAATCAGATCTTCTGGTGTTCTAGGATTGATCCCATATTCATCATAACTATAATCAAGACATCCTCTTATTATTGCCCATTCCATTCCTAAAACAATAACTATTTCAGGAGTTACAGAATCAAGATAGAAAAAACCATCATCTATTTGGCACGGTATTGCAGAAGTATCTGTAACATACCATTGTCCAAAATTGATCTGTTCTTCAGTAACAATAACATCATTAACCTCAACAAGACAACTTTCATAAGGTTCTGCTGTAGCTGCATCAGTAAGAACTGCAGTTTGAACAATCATTGGTTCTGGAACTGCATTTCCAGAACTTAATAGAGTTACACTAATGAAAGTGTTATCATAACCAGAAATCTCAGTAAAACCATAATATTCTCTTACGGTTCCTGTTATCTCTACTTCATCACCAGCAACCAATGTTGTATCACCAGTCATGTATACATACACTCCACTCCAAATACCACCATCAACCATTTCAATGTAGAAATTATCATCATAACCAGAAAATCCTATACCTGTTACAATTCCGGTAACTGTTACTTCCTGATCTTCAAATAGTGATGGATATGTCCCATCAGGACCAGCAACAGTAGTGTACTGAACATCATAAATTGTTGTTGCAAATAATACAGAAACAACAAATGTAAAAACTAAAACTCCAATAATTTTTTTCATAACTTTCCTCCAATATAAT
>CAZOCS010000033.1:0-19277 GCA_964578365.1 uncultured Candidatus Cloacimonadota bacterium | reverse complement strand
GATATTCATATATTATAGGAGATTAAATTACTTGACACATGCAATCAAACTCAAAACCTTGCGTATGTAACTAATAAAAATTAGAAAAAATTGATTTAGTAATACAATTTTGAGGAGAAATAAATGAATAATGAAAAGGACCAGCAAAATCTTTTCGAATTAAACATGACACAATTAACTAAAATTGCTAATGAATTAGAGTTAGATGAAATAAAAGGGCTAAAGAAAAAAGAACTTATCCATCGGATCTTTGAAATAGAAGCTACTCAGGAAGGATTGGCTTTTGTTTCTGGTTGTTTACAAATTGTTGATGACGGATATGGCTTCTTGAGATTCCTGAAAAATAATTATACTCACGGTAGAAATGATATATACGTTTCTAGTTCGCAAATCAAAAGATTTGGTTTAAAAAAAGGACATGTTATATCCGGTCCGGTTCGGGCTCCAAAAGATGAAGAAAAATATTTTGCTTTGATCAGGGTTGACTCTGTTAATTATGAAGATCCGCTTATTGTTTTAGAAGCTAAAAGATTTGAAAAACTTACACCCTATTTTCCTGAAGAAAAACTAGATCTTGAGACGACACAAAAAAATGTTTCTGCTAGAATAATAAATTTGTTTACACCAATTGGAAAAGGGCAGAGAGGAATGATCGTTGCCGCACCAAGAACTGGAAAAACAGTGTTAATGCAAAATATCGCAAATGCAATTCTCACAAATCATGCTGAAGTTTACCTGATTGTTTTGCTTGTTGATGAAAGACCGGAAGAAGTAACGGAGATGAGGAAGATATTGATACCAAGAAATTCGGAAGTTGTTAGTTCAACATTTGATGAGCAACCAAAAAACCATATCCAGGTAGCCGAAATGGTTATTGAAAAAGCAAAAAGGATGGTTGAACTAGGTCAAGATGTAGTTATTATGCTTGATAGTATTACACGTCTTGCACGAGCCTTTAATATGGCTCAACCTTCAAGCGGAAGAGTATTGTCTGGTGGTCTTGATGCCGGCTCACTTCACAGACCAAAAAAATTCTTTGGTGCTGCTAGAAATGCTTTGGAACAAGGAAGTCTTACGATTATTGCAACAGCATTAGTAGATACCGGCAGCAGAATGGATCAAGTTATTTTTGAAGAATTTAAAGGAACCGGTAATATGGAACTTGTTCTCGATAGATCTATCAGTGATTACCGAATGTATCCAGCTGTTGATCTTGTTAAATCTGGTACAAGACGTGAAGATCTTCTATTAACTAAAGAAGAAGTTCAGAGAATGTTCGTACTTCGCCAATTCCTAAAAGGGATGAGTCCTTTAAAAGGTATTGAAATGCTTAAGAATAAAATGTTGGCAACAAAAAACAACGAAGAGTTATTACAAAAAATGAGTCGTTAATGGAATTACTTGCACCAGCTGGTGATCTAAATAAATTAAAATATGCTGTTTATTTTGGAGCTGATGCTGTTTATGCAGCTGGGAATAATTTTGGTCTAAGAGCAAAAAGTACAAACTTTTCGGAAATTCACTTAAAAGAAGCAGTTGATTTTTGTCATAAGCATGGTCGTAAAATATACATTACTGTTAATATATTTGCCCACAATTCTGATCTTGAACAATTACCAAAATACTTAACATTCCTACATAGGATCGGTGTAGATGCGCTGATAATATCGGATCCTGGAGTTTTTTCCTTAGCCAAAGAATTTGCACCTGATGTTGACATTCATATTAGCACTCAAGCTAATGTTACATCTTGGAGAGCTGTAGATTTCTGGTATAAACTTGGTGCTAAACGTATCATTCTTGCACGTGAATTGGGAATTAAAGAGATTACTGAGATCAAGAAAAAAGTACCAAAAATTGAATTGGAAATATTCGTACACGGTGCTATGTGTATGTCATATTCAGGACGTTGCCTGATAAGTGCATTTTTAAATAATAGAAGTGCAAACAGGGGACTATGTACACAACCCTGCAGATGGGAATATAACCTTGTAGAGAAATCTAGACCGGGAGAATTCTTTAAGATCGAAGAGGATGAAAGAGGTTCCTACTTCTTTAATTCCAAAGATTTAAACTTGATCAAGCGTATTCCTCAGATAAAGAAATCTGGTATTGATAGCATAAAGATAGAAGGTCGAATGAAGAGTTTGTATTATGTGGCAGCAGTTACAAGGACATACAAATCAGCAATAGAAGAAGGTTCAACAGTGGTTCACAGGGATATTCAAGAAGAACTTAATAAGGTTAGTCATAGGGTTTATAGTGAAGCATTTTTTGATAAATTTGATTCTTCTGAAACTCAGCACTACGGATCTTCTGCGTATATTCGAGATTATCAATTTGTAGGCGAAGTTCATAAGGTTGAAGGAACTTCAGTTTTCATTTCGATCAAGGCAAAATTTTGTATTGGAGATGAAATCGAATTTATTTTCCCAGATCGCAAAGATGATCTCAAGATTATAGTAAAAAACATATTTAATGAAGAAAATAAAATGATACAATTAACAAAGCCGAATACAATTATTCGACTCGACCTTGACAAGAAATTACCAGAATGGGGTATTGTAAGAAAAAAGAATATTGAAGAGTAGAATGAAAAAGAATATATTTATTATCTGTCTGTTAACAATTTTTGTTGCAACAAGTTTTGGGATTTTAACTCAGGAAGATCAGTATAAAAAAGCGAAAGAAGAAAAAGATGGAACAGCGATGAAGATACTTTATGAGAATGCTTATGAAGAAGATCAAGATTCTTTTTTTGGTCAGAAATCTCTTCTTGAATTAGCAAAATATAATTTCTTCAAACGTGATTACAAAAATGCTGTCCTATTTCTAAAGAAAATACATCATCAAGAAATATCAGACAAGCAATATTGGCTTGCAAAATCATATTTAAAAATGGGGAAATATCAACTTTCAATAGTATCAAGCCAGATATTTATAGCAGAGTCTGATGATAAAGTGCAAATTGAAAATGGTTACTTTCTTATTGCAGAAGCATATTTACAGCAGAAAATGTATAAACGTGCATTTAACACCTTAGAAAGTCTTCGAACATCAAAATATATAAATAACAATATCCCTTTACTTCATTATAAAATGGGGATCTGCAAAGAAAAACAGGGAAAATTTGAACAAGCTTTGATGTTCTTTAAGAAATTAAAGCAGGATTTTCCTTACCACCAGTATTGCTATTTGGCAGAAGATAGAATTTATAGTCTGAAGAAAAATGATAAGGTTGAAATTGATCTCTCTGAAATAAATACTTTTAGAAAAGAAGAACATATAGAAGAATCAAAAGCTGCAACTGGGAAAGATCTGAAAATTTATCTTCAAGTTGGGGCATTTGGTTCGGAAGATAGTGCTAGGAAGCTAGGGAAAAAAGTTAAGGTTATCGGATACAATTATATTGTTTTTTCAAAGATCAAGAATAACAATAAACTTTATGTGGTTGCTGCAGGACCTTTTAATAAAAATGATGATCTGAAAAAAGCCATGCAGAAGCTAAAAAAAAATGATATTGATTCCTATGTGATAAAAAGATATTAACCGAACGAATATGAAGATAAAGAAATTAACTCCAATGCTTAAGCAATTTATTGCGATTAAAGAGCAACATCCTGATAAATTATTACTCTTCCGAATGGGCGATTTTTACGAAACTTTTTTTGAAGATGCAAAAACTGCTTCCAAAATCTTAGGAATAACTCTTACTGCCAGAAATAAAAAAGCTGATGATCCTATACCGCTTGCTGGTTTTCCGTATCATGCACTGGATAATTACTTAGACAAACTTGTGAAACAAGGTCTTAAAATTGTTATCTGTGAACAGATCGAGGATCCAAAAAAAGCAAAAGGTCTAGTAAAAAGAGGTATTACGGATATTGTCACTCCCGGTTCAATTATTAATGAAAAATTTATCAATTCGGTAGAGCACAATTATCTTGGCGCAATTTATCAGGAACAAAAGTCAAAATCGTTTGGTTTCGCAGCTATCGATGCTTCAACAGGAGATTTTATTTTCACCGAATTAGAAATAGATGAATTAAAAAATGAGCTGTTCAGATTAAAACCATCTGAAATAGTTGTTCAAGATGACAAAACAGAAGAGATCCTAACCTCTTTTAATATAGAATATGAACCAACAGTAACAATTTTCGATAGCTGGTATTTTGATCCTGAAGAAGCAGAACGTGCATTGTTAACTCATTTTGGAACAACCACATTAGAAGGCTTTGGCGCACAGAATAAATTATTTGCTACAACTGCTGCAGGAGCAGTACTTTCCTACCTTAAATCATTAAAAAATAATGATCTTAAACATATAGGAAAAATGCGGTTTTATAGTATAAAAAACTATATGCAACTGGATGAAGTATCCCGAAGAAATTTGGAATTAATAAAATCTATCCGTTATAATAGTTCTTTTGGAAGTTTGATCTCAATTATGGATGAAACTGAAACACCGATGGGTGCACGCAAACTTCGAGATTGGCTATTGAACCCTTTGTTGGATAAAGAGGAAATTGAATTACGACTAAATGCAGTTCAAGAACTCAAAGAGAACTTTTCTCTCACTACAGATATTCGCGATTTATTTAAAACAATCGGAGATCTAAGCAGGATTCTGGGTAAGATAGGAACAAAACGGGTTAATCCACGTGATGCAATTGCTTTGAAAAATTATCTGGAAACAGCTTCAATTCTCTCTAGCATGCTTGATGAATTGGAAAACGATTTTCTGATCTCATTACAAAAAGATATTGCAGAATATTCTAATATTATTGAGTTAATTAATTCAACTATAATGGAAGAACCACCCATTCTGATCACGGAAGGAAATATAATCAAAAATAAATTTGATCCGGATCTTGATGAATTGCGAGAAGTAAGCAAAAATGGAAAAGGTTGGATCGCCAGACTTGAAGAGGAAGAAAAAAAGAAAAACAGGAATTTCCTCATTAAAAGTTAATTATAATCGTGTTTTCGGATATTATATAGAAGTTACTGCAAAGCACAAAGATAAAATTCCAGAACACTATATTAGAAAACAAACTTTAGTGAATTCTGAACGTTATATAAGTCCGCAATTAAAGGAATATGAAGCAAAAGTTCTGGGTGCTGAAGAGAGAATAAAGAACCTAGAGTATGAGCTGTTTATTGATATTAGAGAGAAGTTGTACAAAGAGATCGAGCCGATACAGCAATACGTAGAAGTTGTAGCTGTAATTGATGTTTTGGCAAATCTTGCTCAACTTGCTTATAAAAATAATTATGCAAAACCCGAATTTAATGATGAAGGCTACATTGATATCAAACAAAGTCGACATCCTGTTATCGAAAAAATATTGAA
The DNA here is from genome assembly GCA_964578365.1 of uncultured Candidatus Cloacimonadota bacterium. Classification (GTDB taxonomy): domain Bacteria; phylum Cloacimonadota; class Cloacimonadia; order Cloacimonadales; family TCS61; genus Tenebribacter. The sequence goes on along the minus strand of CAZOCS010000033.1, from coordinate 13,924 downwards.
AGATGAAGAATTTATCCCGAATGATATTAAAATGAATAACAAAGATAATCAAATCTCTCTGATCACAGGTCCTAATATGGCAGGGAAATCTACATATCTTCGTCAAGTCGGACTTTTAGCGATCATGGCACAAATGGGAAGTTTTATTCCGGTTGCCAGTGCTGATATGCCGGTCTTCGATAAAGTTTTTACACGGGTAGGAGCATCTGATAATTTGGCAATGGGTCAGAGTACATTTCTTGTAGAAATGATTGAAGCGGCTAATATCCTCAATTCTGCAACTCCCAATTCGTTGATCTTGCTTGATGAGATTGGTCGCGGAACAAGCACATTTGATGGATTGAGTATTGCCTGGTCTATTGTTGAATATATTCATAATAATCCCAAAATATCTGCGAAAACTCTTTTTGCGACACATTATCATGAGCTAACAGAATTAGAAAATATTCTGCCAAGAGTTAAGAATTTTAATATCGTCGTAAAAGAATGGAATGATAAGATCATATTCTTAAGGAAGATAGAACGTGGATCAGCTGATCAGAGTTATGGAATTCAGGTAGCTCGTTTGGCAGGTGTACCTGAAAAAGTGATTAAAAGAGCAAAACAGATCCTGCATAATCTTGAGGAACACGAAATTAGCCCTCAAGGGCTTTTATCAACTGCCAAAAAGCAACTTTCTAGTCATTATACTAATCAATTGGATATTTTTGATGCAATTGTTGAAAAATCCGAAGAGAAGAATGAAATATTAGAAACCATCAAAAATATAGATGTGAATAAACTCACACCGATTGAAGCGATCAACAAGCTCTCTGAACTAAAGAATAAATTATGAAGCGGAGTTTTGAATGATTATAGTTAGTGCTTGTCTGGCGGGTGTAAAATGCCGATATGATGGGAATGATAATGCAACTAATAAAGTAATTGAGATGGTAAAAAAAGGTATTGCTATTCCCATTTGCCCTGAACAATTAGGTGGTTTGCAAACTCCACGGATCCCAGCTGAGATCCGGGAGGAGAAAGTAATAAATAAAAAGGGTGAAAATGTTACCTCACAGTTTGAAAAAGGCGCTAAAGAAACTTTACGCATTGCTGAATTAGCAAATTGTCATAAAGCAATTTTAAAACAAAGTTCTCCATCATGTGGTTACGGCAAGATCTATGATGGAACTCATACAGGTAGAATTATCAAAGGAAATGGTTTAACAGCAGAGTTATTATCCCAAAAGGGCATCTTAATACTTACAGAAGAAGATCTGTAACAAAATAAAAAAGCCGATATTGATTTCTCAACTCGGCTTATCTATTTACTATTAACTGAATTACTTATTTACCTTTTTTCTTATGTCTATTCTTACGAAGTCTTTTTTTACGTTTGTGGTTTGCTATTTTATAGCGTTTTCTTTTTTTTCCGCAGGGCATTAATCCTCCAATACTATTTCAATTTGTCGTGATTAGCTTCGTTAACTTCTTCTTTAAAAGCTCTTGAAAATTTAAATGTAGGAACAATGCGAGCCGGAACTTCAACTTTTTCATCAGTTTTAGGGTTACGACCAATACGAGATTTGCGTTTTTTTAGTTTGAATGTACCAAATCCTCTGATCTCAATGTGCTTTCCATCTTTCATCGAATCTTTCACTGAATCTAAAAATGCATCTACTGCAAGCGCTACATCTTTACGGATAATTCCAGTCTCTGCTGAAATAACTCTTACTAAATCTGCTTTTGTCATAATTTATTACTCCTTATTAATTTACCATCGGTACTCTTTGTTCAAGAGGGTGTTTTTTCTGTCAAGAACTTTCTATGTAACTTTGTGTATTCAAGTATTTTAGCAAAAAATTGTTATTTTATCTAGAATTGCATTTGAATTCAGATATTTAGAATTAATAGCCAGAATTACATGAAGAGAAAAATCTACAAACGTCACTATTCAAGCACATAATAAACGTTTGATACTGGGCAATTATTCATTGACAGTAATAAACTCATTATTTATTTGGATAAACTTAAATTATATTGTAGTTGAGGTAAAAGTGGTATGAAAAAAGTAGAATTTGCTCTTATTGGTTGTGGTCGGATTTCAGCAAAACATTTTGAAGCAATTGAACAAATTGAAGGTGCGGAAGTTATTGCATGCGCAGATATTATTAAACAACGTGCAGTAGATTCTGCCGAAAAATTTAAGATAAAAACTTATTATACTGATTACAAAAAAATGTTGGAAAAGGAAAATGTAAATGCTGTAATAATATGTACTCCAAGTGGTATGCATCCTCAAATGGGAATAGAAGCTGCAAAAAGAAAGATCAATGTGATCACTGAAAAACCGATGGCAATTGATCTAAAATCTGCAGATGCTCTTGTAAAAGCCTGTGATGATAATCAGGTTGAACTTTTTGTAGTGAAACAAAACCGCCTAAATCCATCAATTCAATTACTAAAAAAAGCAATTGATAAAGGAAGATTTGGAAGATTATTCAGTGCTAATGCAACAATTCGATGGACTCGTCCACAAAGCTATTATGATCTGGCTAAATGGCGTGGAACCTGGGAGTTTGATGGTGGAGCTTTTATGAATCAAGCTTCTCATTATTTTGACCTTATACAATGGTTGATGGGACCAGTAGAATCTGTAATGTCATTTACTTCAACTTTAAATCATAATATAGAAACTGAGGATATGGGCACAGGGATCATTCGGTTTAGAAATGGAGCACTTGGCACCGTGGAAGTTACGATGAATACATTTCCAAGAAACCTTGAAGGCTCAATTACAATAATGGGTGAGAACGGTACCGTTAAAATTGGCGGGATTGCAGTTAATCAAATAGATTATTGGGAATTTAAAGATTATGATGATGATGATAAACTGATCCAAACTGCAAAGACAGATCCGAAAAGTGTTTATGGCTTTGGGCATTATGGTTTCTTGCAGAATGTTGTCGATGCACTCAGAGGAGAAGATTCTCCAAATACAGATGGAAGAAGTGGTAGAAAATCACTTGAACTGATTTTAGCAATGTATCAATCGGCAAAAAACGGGAAGAAAATAGCTCTTCCACTAAGATAATAAAAGAGGGATAATTTGTTAGTACAGGAATATTTCAAGACACGTTCAAGACTATTAGAGAAAGCTCTGGATCAATATCTAGCACCATCTGATAAGTATCCGCAGCAGCTTCATAAAGCAATGCGTTATAGCGTGTTCAGTGGTGGAAAACGAATGCGGCCTATTTTATTTTTTGCAACTTATGAAATGCTTATCGGAAGAAAAAATATTAATCGATTAGCAAGGTTGATGCCTGTTGCCTGTGCACTGGAATTAGTTCATACAGCTTCACTCATTCATGATGATCTACCTAGTGTTGATAATTCTTCGGAACGCCGAGGAATTCCTAGTTGTCATGAGAAATTTGGAGAAGCAACAGCAATTCTTACAGGTGACGCTCTCATAACAAAAGCTATTGAACTTCTTACTGAAATCAGTAATAAAAAGGTAGCACTCGATTGTATTCACGTTCTTTCTAAAGCAGTTTCTACAAGAGGAATGATTGGTGGACAAGCAGTTGATATTTTGTCTGCAAAGAAGAAAGTTAATATCAATACGCTCCGTTATGTACATCTAAAGAAAACAGGTGCTTTGCTTCAAGCTGCAATGGAACTTGCTTGTGTAATTGAAGGAGCAGAAGAAAACCTCACAATAACCCTAAGTAATTTTGCTCTGAACCTTGGTCTCGCTTATCAAATCGTTGATGATATTCTGGATGAAGTAGGAAGCTTTGAAATACTTGGAAAAAATCCGGGTGGAGATTCTAGAAGTCATAAGGCAACTTATCCATCGTTGTTAGGTCTTGAAAAATCTAAAATGAAAGCAGAAAAACTTCTTAGAGATTGCTATAATCTCGTAAAAAATATGAAGGCGAATGACGTTTTATTAGAATTTGTAAATATAGTAAAAGATCGGTTACCATAAAACTTTGAGATGTCTTATATAAAGATAATTCGTCCCTTTAATTGCCTGTTTGTTATTCTCTCAGTTATTTTCGGGGCATTATATCAATCATCATTTAGTAATTTTTTACCGATAATATTTGCTGCACTTTCTGCGACACTTATTGCCGCTGCTGGATATGTGATCAATGATTTCTTTGATATTCCAATTGATATTATTAACCGACCAAATAGAATTTTACCATCCGGCAAAATAACACCTAAAGCAGCCTATATTTTTTCTGTGATGCTTTTTATATTTGGGATAACAGCAAGTTATTTTACTCAGAATTTTTATTGTGTGCTCATTGCCATTGTAAATAGCATTTTGTTATTTAGTTATGCAAAAACTTTTAAAATGAGTTTTGTGGCTGGGAACATACTTGTTGCCTATACAACCGCAAGTACTTTCCTATTTGGTGGTTTATGTAATGATAATGTAAAGAATTCCATGGTTATCGTTATGTTTGCTTTTTTATATACTTTCATTAGGGAGATAGTAAAAGATGGCCAAGATATTGAAGGTGATATTAAATTGGGTGCCAAAACCCTTGCAGTGAAGATAGGTAGGAAGAACATTGCTATCGTATCCGTATTTCCGGCTTTAGCGATCATGCTTTACTCAGTATTTCTATTTATCAGTAATATGATTACTCTGAAAGTTTTTTTAGCTCTCTCGGTTGGAGTTTCTCTACCACTCACAATTTTGATAATATATATTTTAAGAAAAAGTGAGATAAATAGGTTTGCAAATGCTTCATCTTTGATGAAGATAAATATGTTAATGTTGTTAATAATTTTATGGGTTGGTTAAAATGAAAATTTATAATAAACTATTGGAACTTTCAAACAGGCGTGCTAATTATTTTTGTTTGTTAGATCCAGACGAATTACAGGCTGACAAAGCAAAAGATTTTGCAAAAATGTGTGAAGAGAATGGAGCTGACGGTTTACTGGTAGGTGGCAGCATAATGGTGAATAATAAATTCCAATCGAATTTGAAACTCATCAAAGAGAGTGTACATATTCCCGTTTTAATTTTTCCGGGGATCTTTGATTTTGTATCTCCCCATGCAGATGCACTTCTCCTGCTAAGTGTAGTTACAAGCCGAAATCCACAAATGCTTATTGGTGAACAGGTTCGTGCAGCACCACTTATAAAGCACTATGGTTTAGAAGCAATTGGTACAGCTTATATGATAATTGAATCCGGAAATAGTACATCTGTACAGTTCATGAGCGGCAGTCTGCCGCTTCCAAGAACAAAGAATGATCTTGCTGTTGCACATGCATTGGCTGGGCAGTATCTTGGAATGAAACTTATTTATATGGATGCCGGAAGTGGAGCAAAATATGCTGCAACCGATGAAATGGTTGCTGCAGTAAGAAAGAATGTTGATCTTCCAATTATTCTTGGTGGCGGGATCAAAACTCCTGAAGTGGCAATGCAAAAAGCAAAAGCAGGTGCAGATTTTATAGTAACCGGTAATGTATTGGAAGACAATCCTGATCCAAGATTGATCCGGGAATTTGCAGATGCGATCCATAGTATAAAACGATAATGATAGATATTCATACGCACATTCTTCACAACTGCGATGACGGTTCCGATAGCCTTGAACTATCTATAGAACAGATCACGAATATGATCGACAAGGGCATTACAGACGTGGTTCTTACACCACATTACATGAATATCTATGTTGAAACCGATGCAAAAATAATTGATAAACAATTTGAAAAATTATTAGAAGCTACAGCAGATTTGAAGATCAATCTTCATAAAGGTGGAGAGATATTTCTAAATCCTGGGGTTGAAGAAAAGATTGATAAAGAACTTTGTATTGGAGATACCTCCTATATTTTGGTAGAGACAAATATGGGTGAATTCACACCCGATATTTATGAGATTCTTTACAAATTAGTTCGTAAAGGATTAAGACCAATTCTTGCACATCCCGAGCGTTATAATTATATTATGAATGACCCCGAAATGGCGGAAGATTTTTTGCATAGGAATGTTTATTTACAGGTAAATGCGGGAAGTGTCTTAGGGCTTTATGGGACTAAGATAGCAAAGGCGGCATGGTATCTTATTAATAACGGATTTGTTCATTTTATTGCTTCAGATAATCATTGTAAAATTGATGAATATATTTTACCTGCAGCGATAGAAGCAATTCGTGAAAATATTGATGATTACACCGCAGAACTTCTATCGCAGATCAATCCGCAGAAAATGTTGAATAATGAGAAGATCAAATATTTTTATCTGAAAAAACAACCAATAGAGAAGAAAGGATTTTTTGAAAAGATCCTAAAGAAAATATGACGAGTAAAATATTAATAACAGGAATTAGCGGATTTATCGGGCGGAACGTTCTTAAGCATTTAATGCAGAGCTACGATAGCATAACTGCACTGATCCGTCCCGGAACTAAACATCAGCGAATTGAAGAATTCATTGATCATGTTGTATTTGCTGAGATCGATCTTACAGATATTGCCACATTAAAAGAATATCTTGATGAGAATTCCTTTGAGATAATTATTCATATTGGTGCTGTTCGAGGTGGCAGGAAATTAAGCAATTCAGATTATTTCAATGCAAATGTAAATGCAACAGAACAGCTTGTAATCAATGCAAGAGATAATGATTCTAAATTTATTTACTGTTCTTCTGTTGGAGTGTTTGGTGCTATTCCACTTGAATTACCTGCAAATAATTCTACCAAAACTCAAGAAGATAATTACTATCATTTCACAAAGATCAGAGCCGAAGCATTAATTCAAAAATATGTCCTTTATGGTTTGAAAGCAGCAATAATAAGACCTTCGATCACATACGGAACAAATGATTATGGCTTCCCATTTACACTTACAAAATTAATTGATAAAAAACTTCTTTTCCTACCTGATCAGGAGATAATAATTCATCTGGCAAATATTAATATTATCGCTCAATCTTTTTTGAAATTGGTCGAGTTTGATTATCAATCTGGAGTTTGTTATAATGTAGCAGACAGCCATCCAGTAGAGTTACATGAGCTTACAGAATTTGTTAATAATGAGCTAAAGGGTAAACCATATTCTTCTAAAAGGGATATAAATATTAAATATTTTAATAAAGGAGAAAGAATTGCAAAATTTTTCAAAAGTGAACTCTGGATAGCCCGTTTTCAATTGATCTCAAAAAATTGGTATTATGATGTAGAAAAAAGCTTCATTGATTTGAGTTTGAAAGAAACTGATACAATACCAAATTTCAAGATCGTAACAGATTGGTATAAAGATCTGAGATCAAAATAAGTAGGAATAATAATGGCAATTCCGATATTAAAGAACTGGGAAAGATATTTCTCTAACACGGATGAAGGTCTTGGCTCTTCCTATGAAAGAATTATATTGAATAACAAATTGGAATCCATCTGTAAACACTTTAATATTTCAAAAATTCTCGAAGCTCCAAGCTTTGGTTTCACAGGATTATCTGGTATCAATAGCATGGGTTTAGCTAAAGATGGGAAAGTGATAACTCTTGTAGACAATGATAAAAAACGAATAGAGCTAATTGAAGAAACATGGAATGAAATAAATCTTCCGATCAAGATTGAATTTTCTGATAAATTTATTTCTTTACCTTTTGCAGATGATTCATTTGATCTTAGCTGGAATTTTTCTGCACTATGGTTTGTGGATGATCTGTCTGGTTTTCTAAAAGAACTTACTCGAGTTACCTCACAAGCTATATTATTGTGTGTTCCAAATAGAAGTGGCTTGGGATATATCTCTCAGAAAATTCTAGGAATAAGAGAATTGAAAAAACATCTTAAGGAAGAGAATATATTACCCGGGAACATAAAAAGAGAAATGAAAGATAACAATTGGATGTTGATCGAAAGCAATTATATTGATTGTCCACCCTGGCCGGATATTGGTATGCCGAAAGAAAAGTTCCTAAAGATTTTCGGCTTGAGCTGGTTAATAAAAAAGAAAGAACACATACCAATGACTATTAATGATTACTATAACGGCAAAGATCCTGATTTTGCAGCGAAAATGATGTCTCACTATTGGTTTGAAAAGAAAGCACCTAAATTATTGAAAACCTTTTGGGCTCATCATAAATACTTTCTATTTATTCCCAAAAAGAAGGAAGAGACATTATGAAAACTTCTATTATAGATTTTACAAAATTTGGTTTATCATTTGCAGTTATTTTCTTTCTTATCAATTGGTTCATTACATTTATAAGGCGGGATCGAAGTTCTACTTTTGTAATTGTGCAGACATTATTAATAGCATTGATTTATGGAATTATTATGTCGATTTATACTGCTAAAAAACGTGCCCAAAAAGGTTCTAATGAAGAAGATTAATCTGAATTGGATAGCTGGAATAGCTCTTGGTGCTATTTTCCTAATAGCCTGGATACGAATTGTGGACTGGCAGGAATTTCTCAAGTATTTCCATGAATTCGATCTTAAGATGGTTCTGGTCTTCTCTCTTTTTTACCTACTTGCATACATTTTACGTAGTTTACGTTGGAGAATAATATTAAAACCATTTTATAAAATGGGAATGATGGAAAGTTTTTCCATATTTATGTCAGGAATGCTTATTAACTATCTCATCCCAATAAGAGCAGGAGAGATAGCAAAATCTGTAATTCTTAAAACTCGAGAGAATGTAAAGATCTCTGACACACTTCCATCAATTTTTATTGATAAACTTACCGATCTTTTCCCGATAATATTCATAATGATACTCATTCCTCTTGTATCTGTTAAACTAAATTCAGCACTTTATATCATTATAAGCCTTTTGTTCTTCATTTTTCTTTTATTCCTTGCCTTTCTCTTCTTTGCAGTTAAGCATAAAACCAAAGCAATTGGAATATTAAATTTCTTATTGAAGTTTTTACCGCAAAAATACAGGAAAAGATTTGAAGATTTCTTTATTAATTTTGTAGATGGAATGGCTATAATGAATGGCCGATATGCAGAGAACTGTCTTGTATATTTTCTTACATTACTTGCTGTTTTATCCGAAGCGATATACATTTATGCAGTTTTCAGAGCTTTTGGTTCTGATGTTTCCTATTTGAAAGTTCTATTTGGATATACTTTGATGAATCTCACATATATACTTCCAACTCCTCCTGCACAGATCGGTTCGAATCAATTTATGTGGGTGTTGATATTTTCATTTGCATTAGGAGTTAATGAAAACCTTACTAGTGCTGCTGTTACATTTTCCCATCTATTAACATCGATCTGGATATTTATTACAGGCGGAGTTTCATTAATCGCACTTAAGATCAATTTAAACCAGCTGTTACAAAGTAAAAACGAAAAGGATTAATATGAAAAAGAATATTGAAATACTAGAAAAACTACCCGAAATTAAGCAGAAAATAACCAAAGAGATCGGTAAAGTAATTGTGGGACAGGATGAGATTATTGAGCAAATGTTAATTGCTTTGATCTCAAATGGGCATTGTTTAATAGAGGGAGTGCCAGGATTAGCTAAAACATTGATGATCTCAACAATGTCTAAAGTACTGAATATGAAATTCAGTAGGATTCAATTTACACCTGATCTTATGCCTTCCGACATTACCGGAACTGATATCTTGGCAGAAAATAAAGCTGATGGGAAAAGATATTTTGAATACATTAAGGGACCGATCTTTTCAAATATAATTTTGGCTGATGAGATAAACCGTACACCTCCCAAGACTCAAGCTGCATTATTGCAGGCAATGCAGGAATATCAGGTTACAGCAGGTAATAAAACTTTTGAACTTGATAGACCATTTCTTGTTCTTGCAACTCAAAATCCTATCGAACAGGAGGGGACATATCCACTTCCAGAAGCACAATTAGACAGATTCATGTTCTATCTCAATATAGATTACCCTTCCTATCAAGAAGAGAAAATGATCGTTAAGAACGATGCTTTTGATTCATTGAATTCTGTAAAATCGGTAATTGGAGCAGACGAGATCATAGAAATTCAGAAAGCTGTTAAGGAAGTTCCTGTGAGTGAACATGTACTTGAATTTGCTGTTAAACTTGCTCGTACTACCCGATCTCAATATGATGATTCACCAGATTATATAAAAAAATGGGTTAGCTGGGGAGCTGGACCAAGAGCGAGTCAGTATCTGATATATGCAGCTAGAAGTAGAGCAGTTCTGCAAGACAGATTGACACCTGCAATTGATGATGTGATCAGCGTAGCACACAGTGTACTTCAACATAGGATCATAATCTCTTTTGCAGCAGAAGCAGAAGGCATTACACCGAAAAAAATAATTAATAAAATAATTTCAGATTTGAATTAATAATACTTGTCAAAATTAGATTTAACTTTAATTTGTTTCAAAGTTTGATAGTGTAAAATATTTAATTTAGTAATGAGTTTTAGTGGTTAATTATTTTATAAGAAAAAAGAAAGATAAAAATAAAGAAATGGAGGAATCATGAAAGATACAGTGCAAAAGTATGCTACATTGAGTAGTATGCTATATAAACTTTGCTCAAAAAAAGAAAGGATTAGACGACAATGTCTTTCACTTGGTCGAATGGAATGTGATCTTTTAAACTATCTTAATCAAATTAATAAGCCAACTTGTATGAATGTTCTTGCTGAAGAACTGAAAGTTTCACATAGCAGAATTACAAGAATTGTAGATACATTAGTTAAGAAAAAGCTAGTGAAAAGGTATCCGTCAGAAAAAGATCGCAGGAGCTGGTTGGGAGAAGTTACAGCTAAAGGAAAAGTTGTTAATGAAAATACAATTAATGATTTTCTAAACTTACAGGAAGATATTATTAATAGACTTCCCAAAAATAAAATTGAAGAGATCTATGAGAACATTAGATTGTATGTTGGTGCATATCATGAAGCATTAGATGAAAAGGAAGCATCATTATGAAACAAAAATCAACTGTAACATTTATCGATAAAATGGCTTTCGATGTTGAATTGAACGGACACCATTTTACAATTGATGCTGGTGCGGGAGTTGGTGGAGAGAATAAAGGACCAAGTCCCAAAGGTTTAATGTTAAGTGCACTTGGTGGATGCACCGGGATGGATGTTGTTTCCATATTACGAAAAATGAAAGTAACCGAATATGAATTGAATATTGATGTCTCGGGAGAACTTACTGATGAGCATCCTAAGATATATCATACAATAACTGTGGAGTTCAAATTTGTGGGGAATGATCTTCCTAAAAATAAAATAAAGAAAGCTGTGGAATTATCTGAAACCAGATATTGCGGAGTTTCCGAAATGTTACGAAAAGCCTCTAAAATGATAATAAAAATATATATTAATGGAGAAGAAATATGACAAAAAAAATTATCATCCTTTCGGTTTTGATCACTTTGATCATGATCTCTGCATGTATTGCAGAAAATCCGGAAGAGAACAAAGTAGACCTTAAAGTAGAAACTAAAGAAGACACTAAAAAAGATCCGATTGCCTGGTTCACAAACTTAGAGCAGGCTCAGGAAGTTGCTCAGAAAAGAAACATTCCAATTTTTATTCATTTTACTGGTTCAGATTGGTGTGGGTGGTGTTGGAAACTTGAAGAAGAAGTTTATTCCAAACCAATATTCCAGGAATATGTAGCAGAAAATATGGTTATGGTAACAATTGATTTTCCAAAGGAGATCAAACAAACAGAAGAAGTTATTGCATATAATCGAGCTTTAGCAACAAGATTTAATATCAAGGGATTCCCAACAGTTCAATTGCTGAATCCGGATGGTACTCCAATTGCTCAAACCGGATTTCAATATGGTGGTCCGGAAAAATATATTGAGCATTTAAAAGAATTGCTAATTAAAAAATGAAGGAAGGTATTATGAAAATTCTTACTTTTATCATGTTGTTGGTAAGTACTGTTTTGATTGCAGTACCGCAAGCTGAATTAGCTAGAACAGATTCTTTGCACGATGCAAGTGAATATGAGATGGAATTAACACAATTGGAAGAACTATCCGGTGAATTTCCAGAAGATGTTGAAGTCTTATGGAGATTAGCACAGGTTCATTTTGATATTGCAGATCAGACTGAGGATGAAGAAGTTCATAAAGCTCACTTTTATCCGGGATTTGAAGCTGCAACAAAAGCTGTAAAAATTGATCCAAATTCTGCCAGAGCTAATCATTGGTATGCTACTCTTATTGGAAAGATCGGAATGCTGGAAGGAACAAAACAGAAGATCATAAATTCTTATGACGTTGAAGAATACGGGCTGAAAGCTATCGAGCTAGATCCTACTTACGATGGATCGTTACATTTGCTTGGCAGATGGCATTATGAGCTTGCAGATCTTAGCTGGATCGAGAGAACAGTTGCAAAAATTGTATATGAAACTCCACCAAAAGCCAGTTTTGAAGAGTCAGTTAAATTCTATCAAAAAGCAATTGAAGCTAAAGATGATGAAGTTCGTCACTATTTATGGATCGGTAAAGCATTTATAAAGCTGAAAGAGAAAGAAGAAGCAAAAAAATATCTACAAACAGCTACAGAAATGACGCCACTAGATGATGCAGATAGACTGATGCAGAAAGAAGCGGTAGAATTGCTTAAAAAATTGTAAAAAAAAAATTTCAACCCGACTCGAGTTTAGACCCGAGTCGGGTTGATTAAAAAACTTATTTTATCTGATAATTTTCCCATTTTTAATAACAGTATCAACATTATTCGATCCAAAATGATAGGGCAGATATTGATAAGAAGGCATATCCATTATTAGAATATCTGCTTTCTTTCCAATTTCCAAGCTTCCAATCTTATCACCTAAACCTAAAGAATAAGCAGCATTAATTGTAGAAGCAGTTATGGCTTCTGCCGGTGTCATCTGCATTTGTAGACAGGCGAGAGTGATAACAAATTGCATACTGTCGCAATTACAACTTCCCGGGTTAAAATCTGTGGCTAATGCAACTGCTAATCCCGCGTCGATCATATCCCGTGCTCTTGCATAAGATTTCAAACCAAGTGAAAAGATTGTTCCTGGAAGAAGTATAGCTATTACTCCACTATCACGCATTGCGTTTATTCCTTCATCAGACGCAGTACCGAGATGATCTGCAGAAATAGCACCAACTTCTGCGGCAAGTTCTGCGCCACCTATTGGCTCTATCTCATCTGCATGCATACGAATTTTAAAACCTAACACCTTTGCCCGATTCAATATTCTGCGTGATTGCTCAATATTATAAACATGATCTTCAGTGAAGATATCGCAATATTCAGCCAGATCTAATTCCCTAACTTTGGGCAGCATTTCATTAATTAATAAATCGATGTATTTTTCTTTATCATCTTTATATTCTGTTGGGAATTCATGAGCACCCAGAAAAGTAGGAATTATATCGATAGGCAGATTATTATTCAATTTCTTAATGACCTTAAGCATTTTTATTTCACTTTCCGTGGATAATCCATAACCGCTTTTTGCTTCCAGAGTTGTTGTTCCGTTAGAAATTATTCTATTAATGCGTTTCTCTGCCAGTTTATAAAGTTCATCTTCAGAAGTCTCACGAACTCCGGCAATACTCGATCGGATACCACCTCCGCTCTGTGAGATCTCAACGTAGGATCTTCCATTAATGCGCATTTCAAATTCATTTTCACGTGTTTGCTTAAAAACAGGATGAGTATGCGGATCTACAAAGCCTGGCATTACCACTTTATCATTTGCATCAATTATCTTAGAAGGTGCATCAAATTCACTTATTAATTTTTCTGTAGAGCCAACATCAATAATTATATCATCTTTTATGGCTATTGCACCGTTATTAATAATGCTTAGTTCGTTCATTTCAGATCTTGTTCTGGGGTTGTTCGAACCTGCAATTGTAAGTAATTCTTTTGCATTTATGATCAATAGATCAGCTTTCAT
>CAZOCS010000032.1:0-25055 GCA_964578365.1 uncultured Candidatus Cloacimonadota bacterium | reverse complement strand
AGTTTACTGCGGAATTCTCCCACGCCTTTTAAATATTTAATATCATTATCCAGTGCGCTCATTACATCCCCTGAGAAATAAATATACTTACTACTCTTGATAGATGAGTTTTAATTACAGTACAAACTAATTAGTGTGAGTTATGAATCAAGACATTTTTATCAAGATGATTAGGAAGAATTCAATTATTTAGGGTATTTAAATAAAGATATTCATTATTCCACCGACAAGTAATGTAGCAAAAACCATTATTGCCGATGACTTGAGCATATCTTTAATTCCAAGTTCCTTAAGCAGAACAGTAAATGTTGCAATACAGGGGAAATACATGGTCAGTACAACTGATGCGATCACGAGTTGTCCCATACTCATATTAAGTGGACTCAGCATTCCAATGGCAACATCTTTACGCAGGAAGCCTACGATGAGCGCCCCAACAGCTTCTTTTGGTAATCCCAGGATTCCGGTTATGATAGGTTCAGTAAGTTTTCCAATAAAATCAATGATATGAAGTGCATAAAGGATGTTCATAAAAAGTACACCCAAAAGCATAAATGGAATTGCCTCTTTGATAAAGGACAAAACCCGCATCCAGAGTTTTTTCATTAGTACTCGATAGCTTGGAAGCCTGTAAGGTGGAATTTCTACAAAGATCTCCGGGCTTTCACCTTTCATGATCTTATTTAGAAAGAATCCCAGCAGAACCCAAACGATGAAGAGTGTTCCAAAAACCATTGATAACGCCAGTGCGCCGTGTTTTCCAACTAAACCGATCACCATTGCCAGTTGAGCAAAGCAAGGAACAGCAATAGCCATCATAGTAGAAGCAATAAATCTTTCACGTCTTGTCTCCAAAATTCTTGCTGCCATTGCTCCGGGAACATTACAGCCAAGACCCAAGAGCATCGGTACGATTGCTAAACCGTGAATTCCTAATTTATGCATCATGTTATCTACAAGCACACCTAGGCGTGGAAGATAACCGGAATCTTCCAAAAAGCTAAGTACAAAATAAAACCCAATAATATATGGTAATATCATACCTATTGGAACAAATAAGCCTGTTGTTAGTAAACCAAGTGACTCTACAAAATCTATTTGTCCATCTACCAATTTACCGATAACCACATTATGGATGATTCCTTCACCGCCAAGAAGAGATGAAAGTTTCATCATTACAGGAGCCCATAAATTATTAAATATTGGCTCCAGCACATAAGCAATTAGTGTCTCTCCAATAACCCTGATAATGGAGAATGATGCAAATAATATCACCAATGAAATTGGAATTCCCCAAAAAGGATGTATTGAAGCATCTCCCAATCTTTCTGCAAAAGTGTGATGGCGATGTTTTAATTCCTGGACTTCTTCAATTATTTCACCAATTGCTTTCCATTTATCTTTAAAACTGAACGAACTGAGTTTTGCTTTATCAAAGTGGGAAACAAGGTGCTTAATACCCTCACCTGTAATTCCAGTAGTTGGAACAACAGGAACACCAAGTATCTGTTCTAATTTTTCCGCATCGATATCTATGCCTGTATGTTTAGTCTCATCCCACATGTTCAGGCAAACTACTAGAGGAATATTTTTCTGAATAAGCTCCATTGTGAGAGCCAGATTTCTTTCCAGATTTGTGGAGTCTATAATGTTAACAAAAATATTTCCATCTTCTTCTTTGAAGTTGTTTATCATTTCCGCTGCAACTTGTTCTGCTTTGGAATCAGGCGATAGCGAGTATGTACCGGGAATATCTAAAACTTCTGCTTTCTCAGAACCAATACGCATCATTCCTTTTGTGTATTCTACAGTTGTTCCCGAGTAATTGGAAGCAACTACATGCACACCTGTAAGACGAGAGAAGACAACGCTTTTCCCCACATTTGGGTTTCCAACTAATAATATCTTCTTCGTTGATTCAGTTTTTTTCATATTTCTACTCTATAATAATCCTTTTTGCCATTCCATGACCGATAGCTATCTGGGTTTGACCTACTTTCACAGTGATTGGACCATGCATCATTTGAGATGATACTTTGGTTATTTGAACACCTTCTCTTATGCCCAATGATTCAGCTTTATTTATAAAATGTCTTCCACCTGTAATATTTTTTATCTTTGCCACTTCACCATCTTTGAGACCATGAATTGTTTTTAGGGAGATATGTTCATCATGAGATGCCCGTTTATGAATTCTGTGTGCTTTATTACTAAATAATTTATTTTTCACGATTTTTCCTTATTACTGACAATCTTCACACATGCCGCGTGCACCAAGATTGTATTCGGAAATTTTAAAATTTTCGTTCTCTGCTAATATATCAATGAGCTCTGCTACTTCACTGAATCCAGACTCAATTATCTTACCACATTTTTCGCAAATAAAGTGAAGATGATTTTCATGGCCATAAGTATGTTCGTATATGTCTTTTGATTCACAACGAAGAGATTGTTTTATTAATCCAGATTCAACTAAAAGTGGTACAGTTCGATAGATCGTGGCCCGGGAGACATTTTTGTGTTTCTTCCTGATCTGCTCATAAAGATCATCAACGTTGAAGTGCTCATGATTTTCGAATACTGCTTCCATAATAATAAGACGAGGTTTGGTTAATTTGAGGTTTTTCGATTTTAAAAAATCCCGGTAAAGCTCTTTCTCTTTTTTCATAATATCTCCCTTAATTAATCAGGAAAACAAACTTAATAGCGGGTGTGTATTCGTCAAGAACTTTACTGAGAATGAATCTCAAGTGCACAGATTGATGGTTTAACTATAGGTTATTTTTGTAATTCATGAAAGTCTTTTTAATTAATTATGTTCACTTTTAGAAAACTGGTTAATGATCTTATCATCTAATGTTCTAAATGAACCCATCAAATTTGCAGTCATACAAGAATGAACTGGAATAATGCCTACAATATCTCCAATGGAAATTTCATTTATTAATTCAGCAGAAGCGTTAATGATCCCGTGTTCTTGCGAAAGAGATATCAGGTTAGAAGCTTCTGTAGGTTTCTGCCAACCGGTATTATTCAGCTTTACAACCTGCCCAAAATTCTTTGCTCCATTTTGCATTATGAATTCTTTGGAAAGATGAATTCCTCCGCCATAAATAATGATCTCATTTCTTTCTCGGCTAATATCAACAACCAGGCATGCTACACAAACAGCAATATCCTCAAATTCGCAAACTCCCAAATTGTATTGCATCAGGTCAAAAAAGACAAAATTTCCTGGTCGGATCTCATCAACGTTACCAAAGTTTTCAGCCAAAGTACAAGAGGGTGTGTTGCCGATAGATGTGATAAGTTCAGGGAAATCTGAGATAAATTTATTTTTTAATAAACTCATTTTCGTGATTGTTTTCTGATGAATTGTAAGTATTTCATTGGTAGAATTTGCCTGATATGTATGACCGGAATGTGTGAGGAACCCAATGAATTTGTGTTGTTTATTAAGAAGTGTAATCGTCTCTTCAATTTGTGAAATATCTCCTGCCAGAATTCCCGAACGATGATATCCTGTGTCGATCTCAATGAAATAATTCAATTCTTTATGAGTTATCTGCATTAATCTTTCTGCACTATCTTTTGAAGAAATGAGAATATTCAGATTGATCTCTTTAGCTAAAATTTCAATCTCATTTATCTCATGTGGATTTAATGGAAAAGCAATTGTAATATTTTTCCAGCCTGCATCAGCAAAATACTGAGCCATTTCAACAGAAGAAACTGTGATCTTATCAATTCCGAATTCTTTAATAATATTTCCGATTTCAATTGATTGATGTGTTTTGAAATGAGGTCGAAAAATCAGATCGTTCTTTTTAGCTTTATCTGCCATTTTACGGATATTGTTTTTACATTTTTGCAGATCTAGAAGTAAAGTTGGTTTTGTTATTTTCATTTTATTAATACGTATTACAAAAAAGAAACTCCCCGAGGATAACCGGGAACATTCAGAAACTCTGCGATAGAAGCTGCTACATCAGAAAATTGATCTCTAATTCCTAAATTAGTTATTTCTGAACCTTTTTGATAACAGAGAAGCGGTACATATTCTCTAGTATGATCTGTTCCCCTAAAGGTTGGATCGCATCCGTGATCTGCTGTAATTATCAATAGTTCGTCTTCCCTCAATACATTTAGGATCCTGCCCAAATGTTTATCAATATTCTCAACCTCATCACAATAACCATGTGGGTTTCTTCGATGACCATACAGCATGTCTGTATCCACATAATTTACAAAGATGAACTCATTTCCATCAGCAGGTGTGCTCAGTAGTTCTTCTGTCCTTTTTATACAAGCGTTGTTCCCTTTGTCATGGTAGGAATCATTTATTCCTCTTTCCAAAAAGATATCACCGATCTTTCCTACACCTACCGTATTTACACCTCTTCTCCGCAAGTGATCAAAGATGGTTTCACCTTTATAATTTATGGAATAATCATGCCTGCCTTTTGTTCGCGTAAAATTACCAGGTTTACCTATAAATGGCCTGGCAATAACTCTGCCTACATTGTATTGGTCACAAAGAATTCTTGATTTTTTGCAGATATCATAAAGTTCATCTAATGGTACAATATCCTCATGCGCGGCAACCTGAAAAACCGAATCACCAGAAGTATAAACAATAAGCTTTCCGGTTTCAATATGCTCTTTGCCAAGCTCTTCTATTATAGCTGTTCCGGAAGCAGCTTTGTTTCCAATAATTCTTTTCCCGGTTTCACGTGTGAAATCTGTTAACAGTTTTTCCGGAAAAGAAGGATATTGCGGAGGAAAAGTTGTGAATGCTTTATTCAGTTCAAGTCCTGCAAGTTCCCAATGCCCAGTGGTTGTATCTTTTCCAGGAGACTTTTCATTCATTATGCCAAAACTTGCTAAAGGATCTTTTACTGCTTCACAACCGGGAAGTTCATTTCCAAGAAGTAGGGAAGCGTTGCCTAAACCCAGTTTTCTTAGAACAGGCCATGTGTTTCCCTTAACCTTTTTGCAAATATGCAAAATAGTGTTTGATCCTTCATCACCATATCTTCCGGCATCAGGCAAAGCTCCAATTCCAAAACTATCGATTACAATTATTACGGCTCTCATCTAATTTCCTCTTTGTATTTGCTATATGCTCTTCAAATGTCAAATCCAGCTTTTATTAACTCTTTGAAAACCTGCTCTTGCCATTTTCCGGAATTATCAATTTTTATATACTCAAAACCATGATAATCTTCCGGTAATTGCAGGTTACCGGCATATAAACCGCATACGTTTTTTCTACCTAGTAATCCTACAAATATTCCTAATTCTAAAATAACATTTTGATCGGCCCGGAAATTTAACTTATCCGGCTGGATACCACCTACATTATCCGGCGTGAGTAATCCTATGGCAAATTTCACATCCGAACGTGTTAAAATTTCATCGATTAATGCTTTCCCACCTGCTATAAATTCTTGAAGTACTATCGGCTCAAGCCCCAATTCTGTTATGAAATTTATTACTTTGGTTTTTGAAGAACAATTTGAACCATGAATAAAGAAAATTCTTTTACTATTATCTCTTTTTCCTGTTTCGGTTTTAACTTTGAATATACCCAAACTTAATTTGATGGAATTCAGTTTATCTATTTTGTCTTGAATATCAGACATGAGCTTAGTTTTTTTCTCAGAAAGCTTTAGATCAGAGACAAGTATTCTGCCGATAGACCAACCAGAGGAAGAATAATCTTTAGCTACTTTATTGTTTTTAAAGATATATTTTAGCAGTTCATAATTCTCGCTATTCCAAACCTTAAATTTTTTTTCTGCACTTTTCCATTGTTGTATGTTATTAATTTTAAGTTTAAGCAAAATCTCACCATTTACCATTTTTTCTTCAAGAAGGTCATCTGCTTTTTCAGGTGGAATATTTAAAATAAAAAGTTGTTTATCTTCCATTTATTCCTCCAGCTAAAATAATTTCTACTATTTATTTTAACAATTATGCAAAAAATAGGATGAGACAAGTTCCCATCCTATTATAATATAAACATAAATAACTTTAGGTGCTATTCTTCTTTTTTAGGTGTATCTTTTTTTGCATCCGCTGTGTCTTTTTTGTGTTCTTCTATCACTTCTTTCGTGCCATCCACAATTCCGGAAAAAACATCTTTAACAAAACTGGCAACTTTAGGCGCGTGTTCTTTGAATGTGTCGCTGATAGTAATAGACGCTTTTTTCACAAATTCTTCTGTGGGCGGTTTTGCTTTTTCAAAACCTTCTTTAGCACCTTCCAGAGCTTCTTTTGCCAGTTTCTGAGCTTTTTCTTTATTGTTTAGATCCTCAGCTTTGAAAGTCGAAATTATCTCTTTTGTTACATTGCCAACTGCTACTACTACATCTTCGCCAGTGTGAACAGCTTTTACTACTGCATCTTTAACGATCTTGCTCACTTTTTTTTCTTCCATAATTCCTCCTCAAGTTCTATTTTAGTTAAAATTTCAGTTTTATTCCAATACGGATGTTGCAACCAAATCTCACGAGCTTTATCTAAAATTCTACCTACGTTTTGTCCTTCACTTATTTCAAAATGTAACATAATATCCTCTCCGGTTACTGGCAACATTTTTCCATTTATTTTTTTTAAAATGGAATCGACACGTTTTTTCAAGATGGGAATTTGGTTTGGAAGGCAGTAGTTTTTTGCATGGGATAAATTATCTGCATGAATAAGAGAGAGCAGAAGTTCAAGTTCGGAATCCAACTGAAAGATCAAACGGCGTACAGCCACATCAGAAAATCCTGTGACCGTATCACCAAAAGCTTTTAAGCGCATATGATTTTTAATAAGTGTAGAGACTTTGCCTATCGCTTCTTTTGGAAATTTAAGATCATGTAATATCTTTCGAGCTCGTTTTGCACCGGCAATTTCGTGTCGATAGAAATGAACACCTTTTTCATCTTCTGTTCTGGTTTGCGGTTTGGATATATCATGAAGAAGAGCAGAAAGTCTTATTACAATATCAGGAGGAGTATTTTGTAGAACTTGAAGTGTATGTTCAAGCATATCTTTATCATGATATTTATTTTGTTGTGCACCCTCTAATTTAATTAATTCAGGGATGACATACTGCATCATTCCAGAATGCACAAGCATTCTCACCCCATCGGTAGGAGCAGAGGATAAAAGAATTTTTGTGAGTTCATCCCTAATTCTTTCACGCGAAATATGTTTTAACATATGTGCATTTGAAATGATGCTGTTCATCGTTTGATTATCGATAGAAAAATTTAGCTGCACAGCAAAACGTACAGCACGCAACATTCTAAGCGGATCTTCTTCGAAGATAATATTTGGCTGGGATGTGGCGCGAATTATTTTAGCTTTGATATCAGCAATTCCCTTGCCAGTAATATCCCGAATATTACCATTCATTACATCCATAATTAATGAATTAATAGTAAAATCACGACGGTAAATATCATCGGTAATAGTGCCCTGAGTTATATCCGGTTTACGACTTCTATAATGATATGATTCTTTTCGCGCCATCACAAACTCGATCTTATATCCTGAAATAATAATTTGTGCTGTACCAAACCGCTGAAATATTATAGGACGAGACGACACTCCTTTTTTATATAACAATTGTGCCAGAGCTATGCCGCCATTTGGGAGCGAAACAACAATATCCAGATCATTACTTTCTTTTCCCATTACTTTATCACGTACAAATCCACCTGCAATAAAGGTATTATTTTCAAATTCTGTTCCACTTATCGCATTTGCGATAATTACAATTACATCTTTCATTTTTCTCTAATAATAATCTGGATCGTTTTGCAAAAATGATCCAACTAATTGTGAAACACTGGC
The DNA here is from genome assembly GCA_964578365.1 of uncultured Candidatus Cloacimonadota bacterium. Taxonomy (GTDB): domain Bacteria; phylum Cloacimonadota; class Cloacimonadia; order Cloacimonadales; family TCS61; genus Tenebribacter. The sequence continues at coordinate 17,204 of CAZOCS010000032.1, read as the reverse complement.
TATTGCAGCTGTTTCTGCCCGTAAAATATGATTTCCTAATGTGAAGACTTTTACATGTTTATTTTGCAAATACTCAATTTCATCTTTACAAAATCCACCTTCTGGTCCAATTATTATACAGATCGATCTCTCCTCAGAAGTTCCAACTACCTCATTTAATGTCTCATGACGTCCAATTTCCAAAGCAGCTACAGGAATAAAATCTTTCATTTCTTCAATCAATTCTGTTAATGATCGCACCGGGTGAATTATAGGCAAAAATGCATTGTCACATTGTTTCATTGCTGAAATAGCAATTTTACTGAATTTCTCTACAGTATTTACAGAGGGCTTTCGTACAGTTCTTTCAGTTATGATCGGGAAAAAATCTTTCACACCCAGTTCCGTTAATTTCTCAATGATCATATTGTCATGCTTATTCTTTAAGAGAGGAAAAGCTACTGCAATTTGTGGTTGAGATTTTTGTATTGTTGTCATTTTATTTATTGTAACGGAAAGATCTTTTTTACCGACACTAATTATTTTACAATCTGCCAACAATCCCATTCCATTAGATAATATTATTGTATCTTCTACTTTTTTGCGGAAAACGTGACATATATGATGATGCTCGGTTCCTGATATAATTATAATTTCGTCATTTTTCCTCATATCCGGTACATAAAAACAAGGCATAAACTCTCCATATAAATACTTTTATTTTTCATTTATAGAAAATGGAATAATATATTTTTGTGTCAAATAAAGTATTTATATTAATATAAACAATAATTAAAACTACCTTATTTCTAAAATGTTAAAAACATTTTTTTGTTGCCAAAAAGATTAAAGTAATTTTTATCACATAAAATGCTATATAAAAAAAGAACTTGCAAAGGAATAGATATTGATTTTTTTTATAGCAATGAAATATGTAATTAGCTAAAATTTAATAAATTGTGATGTTTTGCATTATTTAGAGGGATAAAATATGAAAAATGTACTACCGCTTATTATTATAATAATTGCCGTAGTAGCTTTAATTATTGTAGTTGGGTTTGTTATTGGAACTGTAGCGCACAATATGAAATCTGATCAAGTTGAAGAAACTGTGGAACAACCCATTATTGCAGAAGAAACAACAGAACCGCTTTTACCTGTATTTGAAGAATTATTTTCACTTCAAATAATGGCCAGCAGCAAATATGATAATGTGAAAAATCTCCAAGACAAATTGAAGCAAGCACAATATGATACAGAGATCTCTAAATTAATGAGAGATGGCACAATACTATATCGTTTACGTCTTACCGGACTATACAATGAGGATGATGCTATAAGTTTGGGGGAAGAATTAAAAAAGAATTATACTTCTGTTGAAGGTTATTGGCTTGAAGAACAACAAATCCGAACAACAGAAGCAAAGGTAAAAGAAGAAGAGACTAAATTACCAACAGAAGTTTCTAAAAAAGAACCCGTAAAACCTGAATATGAAAAAGAGATCAAAATAACTAAAAAGAAAATAGAGTTTGGTAAAGAGTGTGAAGTTCAATTGCTTGCCAGTAGTGATTATGCCAGAATTGAACAGATAAAAACAGATCTTGAACGCAAAGGATATAAATCTAAAATTCTTACACTTACTAAAGGTAAGAACATAATCTATCGTCTGAGACTTCGTGGGTTATATAGTGAAGCAGAAGGAAACAGATTGGGAAATGAGATCGTTAAACGCTCACAATTGATCTCTTCTTTCTGGTTGGATGAGATAAAAGATGGAAAAAGTGTCGGGCAGATAGGGGCAACCGTAACACAAAAGCCAAAAACAACAAAAACTTCTACACTTTCATCTAGTGGCGATTATGAGATCCAAATATTGGCAAACACAAAAAGAAATTATGTTGAAGATAAAAAGAGCATCTTAGAAAATTCAGGCTACAGAGCCAAAATAGTTACTACTTCTAAAAATGGAAAAACTTTTTACAGACTTCGATTAGCAGATTCTTATTCAAGATCAAAAGCTGTACAAATGGGAGATAAACTAAAAAAAGATGTCGGGTTTGTTTCAGATTATTGGGTAGTACCAAAATCCGGTGTAAGTGCACCTGTGCCTAAACCTGTTCCTAAAACTACAAAAAAGAAAACAGAAGTTCAGGATGAATCACTCACCGAACCAATCCAATATTCTATGAATCCTAAATTTCAATCTAAAGATGCAAAACAACAGAAAACAATGACCTGTACAACAGACGATATAAATATCCGCATCGGCCCCGGAACATATTATGCCATAGATCCAATTGGAAAATTAATGAAAGGGGTTACAGTATTTGTAGTTGATGAGAAAAACGCCTGGATTAAATTTACAATAACACCTAATGATGAATCATGGTCAGGCTGGGTGGACAAAAAATATTTGAAATAAATTATATTTCGATATAAAAAAAAGCCCCGCAATTGCGGGGCTTTTACTTATTTAAGATAGATCAAGATTTTTTATTTTTTTTGTTCAATATAGCAAAGAATAGAACCCTTTGAAACTGAGTCACCTGCCTTGTGATCAATATTTTTGATAATTCCATCACAAGGCGCATCCAGATTATTGAACATTTTCATTGCTTCTAAAACAACAATTGTATCTCCTGTTTTAACTTCATCACCTACCTTTTTCTTATATTCAATGATCATACCAGGAATCGGAGCAAGTAAATTTCCTGTCTCGTCTCCGGCTGCAATTTCCTCTTTCTTCTTAATAACTATTCCCATCTGTCTTGCGTTTGGATCTGCAACTTCCACATTAAAATGCTCACCATCCACATAAACATCAAAAGCTCTTGTGTTAGCGGGTTTATCTTTCTTTGTTGTTAATTCACCAGAAAGTGCCTTACTAATAAGTTCTTGTTCTTTTTGTACATCATCTAATGTTTTTGGTTTCACATCATTGGGAATATCTTCAAGGCCGTATTTCCAGCTCAGAAATTTCTTGCCGGTAACAGGATAAAGAGCACAGAGAATTTCGTCATCAATATCTTTAGCCAGCCCCTTAAATTCTTTTTTTACCTTTGGAAGTTCCGGTTCAAGCAGATCACCGGGTCTTTTTGTTATCGGAGTCTCTCCCCTTGGATATCCCTTCAGGGCTTTCTTCTGCACATTCTTATCAATTGGAAGAGTTGTTTTCCCATATAAGCCAAAACAAAGATCTTTAACCTGCTCAGTTATGTTGGTAAACTCTTCACCATCTTTATCAAATAGAACGTTGTTCACAGTTTGAATTCCCACGATCTGACTAGTAGGAGTAACAAGCGGTACCTGTCCCAGTTTCTTTCTAACTTTGGGAAGTGCTTCGAATACATCATCAAGTTTATCAAGTGCATCCATCTGACGGAGCTGATTTACAAGGTTAGAAAGCATTCCGCCCGGAGTTTGATGCAGTATCACATTTGTATCGATTATGGCATTTTTTGTATCATTAAGAAAATGTTTGTATTTAGGAATTACTTTTTCCATTTCTTTACCGATCTCAGCTAATTTATTAATATCCAATCCACTATCTCGGTTAGTTCCCAAAAGAGAAATTACAAGCGGTTCTACAGCAGGATGAGAAGTCCTATATGCATAAGGCGCCATACATGTATCTATGATATCCACTCCAGCTTCAATAGCTTTGAATAGTGTGAGATCACCCATTCCGGAAGTAAAATGAGTATGAAGATGAATTGGAATATCTGTTTGTTCTTTAAGTGCTTTTACAAGATTGTAAGCATCATAAGGAGCAATAAGTCCTGCCATATCTTTAATGCAGATCGTATCCGCACCAAGTTCTTCCAGCTGCTTAGCTTTCTCTAAATAGTAATCAAGGTTATAGGTGTCTCCACCCATTCTAGGTTCTGTAAGGGAATAGCAGATCGTTCCTTGAAAATGTTTTTTATTTTTCTTGATAACTTTTACAACAGTTTGGAAATTACGGAAATCATTAAGTGCATCAAATACACGCAGAATATCTATTCCATTATCACAGGCACGTTGCACAAAGGCTTCTACTACATCATCGGCATAATTTCTATATCCTACTACATTCTGTCCACGAAGCAGCATAGAAAAAGGTGTTTTTGTCATATATTTTTTAAGAGTTCTTATTCTTTCCCAAGGGTCTTCATTTAAAAAACGATGCATTACATCAAAAGTTGCTCCACCCCACATTTCAACAGAGTAGAATCCAATATCATCCATCATCTTAGCAACTGGTATCATATCCTCTGTCCTACATCGTGTAGCAAAAATACTCTGATGCCCATCTCGAAGACTTACATCCTGTATCTTGATTGGATCTTTTGCTTTTGGACGTGCAGGATCGTAATTAACCTTCGTCATTTCCAGAACGCCATGTTTATCAAATTTCATCTATTTCCTCCGTGCTAAAAGTTCAGTTGTTCAATTGTTCAAAGGTTTAGTAGTTGAACTTTTAATATATTTTATAAATTTTATTAATTTCATTTTTTCAATTGTTAATTCTCCAAAGATGGAATTATCATTTAGATAGCCAAGTCTCTGACAGTTCAAGCATTGGGTTTATAGTTCTGAAAGTGATCCTAAACTAAAATAAAGAAAACGAATGTTTTCTTTTGATGAATTTCTAGCTGCACCCTCAGCAATATTTGACGGAATTGAAACAGCTGCTCTTCTCATTTGGCTCATTAATCCGAACTGCTCTGATTGAGGGAATGTATTTGTAATTGTATATATCTTTTCAACAATATCCATTCCCAATTTCCAAACATCCAGTTCCTTATGTGTTGCCATTCATTCACTCACTTTTACACTAAACTTCTCAACTACTTAACAGTTCAACATTCTGTGTCATCCTACCGTGTAAGTCCTCTACGCTGAACCATCATTCTATTTTGCATAATTATCTCACGCCCGGATCGTGCCCAATTATTTTTAGGCTTGGAAGTTTCTTCTTCCTTCTGTTGCAAATAATAAAGAACTCCCATTATGGCAGCTTTTAATTTCTTGTGTTTATCTTTCAAAAAATTCTCCTAATCAATACAAGAATAAAGATCAAGGTCGAGGTCAAGATTGGAGCATTCATATTTTCTCTTTCTCTTCCTCTTTCATTTTTTTCCTTCATCATTCATCGTTCCGTGTTCAAAAAGCCGGCTTACAAATGCAAACGACTTCTCTTCGATAATGGATATTCATATTTTCATTCCAAATCATTAACCTCTTAATGAAAAGAACAATTAAACAGGGATGTTCCCATGTTTCTTGGGTGGGAGTGCTTCTTTTTTGGTTACCATTGTTTCCAGCGCATCGATTAGGTGAATTCTAGTTTCACTTGGCATAATAATAGCATCTATATATCCACGCTCAGCAGCTATATAGGGTGTATTGAATGCAGTTTCATATTCTTTTATAAGCTCTTGTCTTTTTGCTTTAGGATCTTTTGCCTCTTTCAATTGCTTACGATAAGAAGCTACAATATTTACTGCGCCTTGAGCACCCATAACAGCAAGCTCTGCTGTTGGCCATGCGAACAACATATCTGCATCCAGATGTTGGGAACTCATTGCAATGTATGCACCACCATAACTTTTCCTGGTTGTAACAGTAAGCTTTGGAACGGTTGCTTCGGAGTAACTCCACAAAAGTTTAGCACCATGACGTATCACGCCGCCCCATTCCTGGTCTGTGCCCGGCAGATATCCCGGAACATCAACAAATGTGATTATCGGAAAATTGAAGGCATCGCAGAATCTTATAAAACGCGAGATCTTATCCGAAGCATTAATATCTAAACATCCAGAAAGGAACATGGGTTGATTAGCGATAATTCCAACCGGTCTTCCATTCATCCTGGCAAAACAGATAATTGCATTTTGAGCATAATATTCGTGTGGCTCAAAATAATCACCATTATCCACAACAGATTCTATTACTGTTTTCATATCATAACCGGTTTTTGCACTATCCGGAATTATCGTATCAAGCTCAGGACATAATCTTGATGGATCATCACCATCATTGTATTTTGGCGGATCTTCCATATTATTATTAGGAAGATAACTTAAGAGCATCTTAACTTGATATATCGCATCTGCATCATCTTTACAGGCAAAATGAGCATTGCCGCTTTTAGTATTATGGGTCATCGCACCACCCAGATCTTCAAAAGTTGTTTTCTCACCGGTTACAGTTTCTATCACACTTGGTCCAGTTATGAACATAAAGCTTTTTTTATCGACCATAAAAATAAAATCTGTCATTGCCGGTGAATAAACTGCACCACCGGCGCAAGGGCCCATTATTATAGATATCTGAGGAATTACACCGGAAGCTCTGGAATTACGGAAGAAAATATCTCCATAACCTTTTAGTGAATCTATTCCCTCTTCAACTCTTGCACCACCAGAATCATTGATCCCCACAATTGGTACACCAGCTTTCATTGCAAGATCCATGATCTTTGTGATCTTAGCAGCATGTTTTTCTCCCAGTGAACCGCCGCGAGAAGTAAAATCTTGCGAATAGGCAAAAATAGGTCTACCATTCACTTTTCCATGACCTGTGACCACACCATCGGATGGGATCTCTATCTTGTGCATATCGAAATTGGTGGATCTGTGCTTAATGAACATATCTATTTCACGGAAAGTGCCTTCATCAAAGAGATGATCTAGTCTTTCACGAGCAGTTAATTTACCTTTTGCATGCTGTTTTTCGATCCGTACATCTCCGCCCATTTCTTTTATCTTAGCTTCTCTTTTCTTTAAATTTTCTAATTTTTCGGAAACTTTCATATCATCTCCTAAGTTATGTTTTTTTAAAATTTATCTTTTATATCTTTGGAATAAAAATTATTTTTCACGTTGGATGTAAAGAAAATTCCTAAGTTATTTCGCAATTCTCGGAACTATGATTCCTGAATTATGAATCAGATTCACTTTTGCATCTTTGCCTTTTAGCACTATAGCTTTATTCACAGCTTCTTGAAGTGAAGAGAAATTCCGGGCAAAGATATTTTCCAGTACTTCATCTTCCATTTCACTAACCATCCATAACTTGTTTTTCTGCATAAAGGCAACAAATTTAGCTGCTTTATGATATCCCAGTTTGTAATTCCCTTCTATTTTTTGGAAGACTTCGTCAGGTGATTTAGATGATGCCATCAGTTCATAAAAGGCGTTGTTTCCGATTCCCTCATTGCAAGCTGATACAAGAATGAATATTCCACCTTTTTTTAAGATAGACTTACAATTTTCCAATCCTTTTTGTGATTGATACAAATTTCTGTTCAAAGGTGGCTGATTTATGGCAATAACAATATCAGCTTTCTCCTTAACTTCAGGTGCGAAAATCTCAATAACTTTTTCAGAAGCTCCTTTTAGAGTGGAATGAATATCTCCACTGGTTGCATAAAACACTTTATCATTAGTATCAAGAACGGTGAGAATACAGAATGTATTAGTGGAAATCATTTCAGCGGCTTCTTTCAAATCCTCATGAACAGGATTACCTGCTAATTCTAAAATCTTTGCTTCATCTTGAAGAGCAAGTGAATGGTTTTTTTCTATCGATTCAAAAGCGGCTATTCCGGGAAGAAAACTCTTCCGTCCTCCTGTGAAACCAGCAAAATAATGTGGCTCTACTGAACTGATAACAATTACTCCATCAGCTTTGGCAACTTCAGAATTTATTCTTACCGGAGTTCCATAGGAGGTTTCACCAAAATAGGTCATAGCATCATTTATTGAATCATGGCAGATAATTCTATCTTTGAATTCATTATAATATTTTCCGAAGATTCTGAAATACTCATTTTCCGTTGGTGATCTATGAGTACCGAGTGCAATAATAAATTTGAAGTTTTTATTTTCGATATGATCTTTAATAACAGAAATTACTATTTGAGTTGGTGTGTTGCGGGAACCGTCATTTACAATAATGAGAATATTTTTTTTATTTTGTAAAAATGTTTGTAGATCGGGTGAATCAATTGGATTTTGTAGTGACTCACGGATCAGTTTTTCCTGATCGAAAACTGCAACTTCTTTAGGTTTAATTATCTCAACCGGATTGTGCGGAATTTTCAGATCTATTTGCTTCCCATCAACCGATATTTTATAATTCATGTTTTCAATAACAAAAATGCAATTTGGTTGTCAAATAGAAAAGATTGAAAAGTTTAGTGGATAAGTTGTTGAGGATGATCTTCTTTAAAACGAAAGAGCATAAAAAATGATAGCAAGGAGGGTAATGTATTCAATGTTCATTTCTTTTGCATCTCCAAAAGAAACGAACCAAAGAAAAAGAGACTTCATCTCAATACAGTTAATCCTCATTGCTCTTTTCACTGTGGTCTTTACCTGACTTGCAGTCAAAGGTAATTCGGAAAAGATGTATTGAGAGAGCACCGAAACGACCTGACTGTAATGAAGTTGAACGGAAAGTATTCAAAATCTTATGCGAGGATTACTGCTGAGATAAAGAGGAAAAGATTTCTTTTCGATAATAAAGCTCCCCTTGGTAAGGGGAGATTAAGAGGGGTTCTCTTTCAACCGTATCTTATTTCATATCACCTTGTCCTTCGACTCCGCTCAGGATAACACAAGCTTGGTGAAATGCTTTTTCTTACTCTTTGTTTTTTAAGATATTTACTTATTCATATAGTTCGTTTTGCCTGCCGTGGCGTAGCTTTAGCGAAGACAGGTTCGTTGCTAAATTTTAATGTGTAAGTAATAATTAGTATTCTCATAATTACAAAAAATAGATCAATAACGGAACGTAAATAATTCCTAATAATAAAGAAATAGAAACCAGACTTGCTGCAAACTCCTTATCCATTTCTTCTAAAGAAGCAAATACAAGAGTGTTGTAACCAACCGGAGCACCGCAGAAAATAACAATTAATGTTCGCATGATACCTTCGATATTGAGCAAGTTAACTGCCAATAAACCTAACATCATACCGAGCCCGATCCGCAATGAAAATACTGTAAGCATTTTACCAAGATTTGTAATTTTGGGACTGAAGTAAATTCCAAGTGAAAAGATCACAAGAAATATGGTTGGTTTCCCCACAACATCAAGCAGATTCAATGCTGCCGGATGTAATTCAAATTTTAACAAATTGAATATAATTCCAAAGATCAATCCCCATATAGGAGGTAGTAATAAGAATTTTTTTATAGGGATATTACGATGTTCATTTTTTCCAAATTTTATTGCAAAATAATAGGTAAAAGTAAATATCATCAAAGTATTACCAAAATCGAATATAGTATAGATCGCCAATCCTTGATTTCCATAGGCCGCCAGTACAAACGGTAGGGTGAAGCCGGTATTCATGATAAGTGTACCCACAACAAATGTGCCGCGAGTTGCATTTGGTAAATTGAATTTCTTACTTATTGGATATGAAACAGAAAATATTATTAATACAACTGCAATTGCAATGATCGGCAGATAAAAGAATTGCAAAGATAAAATAGCTGTGGAACCGGAAAGAAATGTGAGTGCCGGCAGTGTTACATAAAAAACAATTTTAAGTAGTGTATCTGCTGTATTACTTCCAAATAGTTTTATCTTCTTAAAGAAATATCCCAAAAAGAATATGATAATTATTGGTATTACCTTACTCCAAAATCCGTCCATTTGCCATCCTTCCATTCTCTTTAATTTGGCAGGATAAGATTTGCTCCGCTGTTTGTTGTCAATTAGAAAAAGTTAACGAACGATTTGAGTAATCGTCCCTGTAGCGTCTATTTCCCAGAGCTACTACAAAAAAAAGCCTGTATAATATCAGCAGGCTTAATAAAATAATATTTGTCTTCTAAACAAAAAATTTCTTTAGTTTGCTAAAGAAGCTTTTCTCCGGATTCAATTTTTTTTCAGAATCGAACTTAGAAAGTTTTTCAAAAAGCTCTTTTTCCTCTGAATTCAATTTGGTTGGAGTTATTACATGTACTTTTATGAACAAGTCTCCATGATATGAAGAATTCACATGGGGAAGACCTTGAGAACGCAGGCGGAACACCTTGCTGCTTTGAGTTCCTGCCGGAATTTTCATCTTTACCTTTCCCGTTAATGTCGGTACCTGAATATCGGTTCCCATGGCGGCTTGAGAAAAACTTATCGGGAATTCACAAATGAGATCAGCGTCCTGACGCTCAAAGATCTTATGTTCTTTTTCCTGGATATGAACTAAGATATCTCCATGTTCGCCGCCGCGTTTTCCAATATTACCCTGACCACGAAGGCGGATATATTGTCCTTCAGAAACACCTGCGGGAATTTTTATGCTGATAGTTTTTGCTTTTTTCACTCTTCCATCACCCCTACATTTGGGGCAGCGGTTTTTAATTATCTTACCCTCACCATGACATGAAGGACATTCTACAACTGTTTGCATCTGTCCAAAAAGAGAACGAGTTAGCTGACGCACCTGTCCTGATCCGTGACATTGTGTACAAGTTTCTACAGAATCATCTTGAGAACCGGAACCGTTACAAGTTTCGCAGGTGTCTTGCACATTGATCTTAATTTTTTTACTTATCCCTTTGGCAATTTCTTCTAAAGTGAGAGAAAGTGATATTTGCAGATCTTCACCCTGATTACTTCTTCTGCGGCTTCTTCCACCGCCAAAACCGGCACCAAACAATCCTTCAAAAATACTTCCAAGTCCGCCGCTTCCAAAAATATCAGAAAAATCTGAGGCATGAGTAAAATTGTCCCAACCAAATCCACCACCGCCAAAAGCACCTTCCATTCCGGCATGACCAAATTGATCGTATCTCTGTTTTTTATTATCATCGCTGAGAACTTCATAGGCTTCCGATGCTTCTTTGAATTTTTCTTCAGCTGATTTATCATTGTTGTTTTTATCCGGATGATATTTCATTGCCAGCTTGCGGTATGCTTTCTTTATCTCAGCACCGTTGGCGTTTTTATCTAATCCCAGAACTTCATAGTAATCTCTCTTGGCCATCATTCTCCTTTTAATAGTTCAACCTTACGAAGGCAATGCTCCGCAAGGTTAAATCTTATATCAATAAACACTAAAAGTGCTTAATTATTTTTCTTCTTCTATTTTTCTTCTTCTATTATTCTTCTTCTATTTTTCTTCTTCGTCAACAACTTCAAAATCAGCGTCTACCGGACCGTCCTCTTTTTTCTCCTGTTGCGTTTGCTGTCCACCCATTTTACTTGGATCAAAGTCAGCATCTCCCATATTTGGCCCACCTTGTGCTTGTTGTTCTTTTTGCATTTCGGCGTAGATTATCTCACCAATTTTTTGGGCCTTTTTAGCAAGATCATCACGAACAGCTTCATACTCTTCTTTGGAGGCGTTATTTTTAGTGAGCTCTTCAAGTTTTTCTTTAGCTTCTTTTATTGCATCTTCTATAGGTTTCTTCTCATCATCTTTAAGTTTGTCACCGTGTTCTCCCATACTTTTTTCTGTTGAGAAGATAAGTGTATCGAGCTCATTACGAGCATGAATAGATTCTTTAGATTTTTTATCTTCGTCAGCATGAGCTTCAGCATCTTTTACCATTCTTTCAATTTCACTTTCATCAAGAGATCCGGTTCTTTCTATCTTGATAGACTGTTCTTGTCCGGTACCTTTATCTTTAGCATGAACGTGTAAAATTCCATTTGCATCAATATCGAATGTTACTTCAATTTGTGGAATACCGCGTGGTGCTGCAGGAATGCCTGTAAGTTCAAAATTACCAAGTCTTCTGTTGTCATTTGCCATAGAGCGTTCACCCTGCAAAACAACAATAGAAACTGCTGGTTGGTTATCTGCAGCGGTTGAGAATACCTGGCTCTTCTTTGTTGGTATGGTTGTATTTCTTTCTATGAGAGAAGTCATTACGCCACCCAGAGTTTCAATGCCCAATGAAAGAGGAGTTACATCCAATAGAAGAATATCGTTCAGGTTTTCATCACCTGCCAGAATCCCACCTTGAATTGCAGCACCTACAGCAACTACTTCATCAGGATTCACACTCTTATTTGCTTTTTTGCTGAAGAATTTTTCTACTGCTTCTATAACTGCAGGAACTCTTGTGCTTCCACCAACTACAAGGATCTCATCAATATCGCTAACTTTGAGTTTGGCATCCTTCAGGGCAATTTTACAAGGATCTATAGAGCGTGCAATAAGTTCACCCACCATTCTATCGAACTGAGAGCGAGAGAGATCTAGATTGAGATGTTTCGGTCCGGAAGCATCAGCAGTGATAAAAGGAAGGTTGATGTTGGTTGTTTGAGTTCCGGAAAGTTCGATCTTAGCTTTTTCTGCAGCTTCTTTGATTCTTTGCAGAGCCATTGCATCGCTGGAAATATCCACGCCTTCCTGTTTTTTAAATTCACTTAATATCCAATCCATGATCTTCTTATCGAAGTCATCTCCACCAAGATGTGTATCACCATTTGTAGAAAGTACTTCCACAACGCCTTCAGCAACTTCCAAAATAGAAATATCGAATGTTCCACCGCCAAGATCGTAAACTGCTACTTTTTCTTCTTTTTTGCTTTCGAGTCCGTAAGCAAGAGCTGCAGCAGTTGGTTCATTGATGATTCTTTTTACATCGAGTCCGGCAATTTTACCTGCATCTTTTGTAGCTTGTCTTTGAGCATCGTTAAAGTAAGCAGGAACAGTGATCACCGCTTCTGTGATTTGAGTTCCAAGATGAGCTTCTGCGGTCTCTTTCATCTTAGTAAGGACCATTGCAGAAATTTCCTGCGGTGTGAAATCTTTATTTTCTACATCAATATGGACAGTAGCTTCACCAAATTTTCCACCTTTTATCTGATAGTTTACATTTTGAATTTCGGAACCAACTTCATTCAGTTGTCTTCCCATAAATCTTTTAATTGAAGAAACAGTGTTCTTCGGGTTCGTAACAGCCTGACGTTTTGCCAGTTGTCCTGCTAACCTTTGTTTGTCTTTTGTAAAAGCAACTACAGACGGTGTAGTTCTTGTACCTTCAGCATTTTGGATAACGGTTGGCTTTCCGCCTTCCATTACACTAACGCATGAGTTTGTTGTTCCTAGGTCTATACCAATGATCTTACCCATAATATCCTCCATTATACCTTATTCTTTTTTTCTTTTTTTAATTTTATTATTTATTGCTTCCGGCATTTCTCCATTGGAAACAGCTACTCGTGCAGGTCTTATAACCTTTGAATTCATAATGTAGCCATTTTGGATCACCGCCGCGATCTTATTATCTTCTAATTCGGAAGGGATGTGAGCTAAAGCTTCGTGGAACTGCGGATCGAATTCCTCTCCCATTGCCTTGATCTTTTCCACACCTTCTTTTTTTTAGAACTCCATCCAATTGCTGAAAAATAAGTTCTATCCCTTTTTCATAAACTTCACGATTTTTTTCTACTTCAGGATGCAAAGCACGTTCGAAGTTATCCAGTACATCACAGAGTTCCAGCACAATCCTTTCAGTTGCATTTTTTATCCAATCCGATTTTTCGGAGATGGTTCTACGACGGAAATTCTCAAATTCAGCAGCATTACGAACCCATTTATCTTTTAGCTCGGTATTCTCTGCTAAAAGATTTTGATACTTTTCTTCAAGTGTGAGAATTTTTTTTAGCTTTTTCTCTTCTTGCTTCTTTTCAGTTTTCTTTTTCGTCATTTTTTTGGTACCACCATTCCCTTTTTTGTGGTTTCAGTTATGATATTCGCAATATCTCTTATTATTGCGATATTTTTTGCATAGTTCATTCTTGTTGGTCCTAGAACTCCCAAATATCCTGGAATTCCAAAGATCTCATATTTAGCATAGATCATTGCAAAATTAGTGAATTCAGATTGTGCGAAATCTTCTCCCATAAGAATATTCCATGATCCGGTTTCTTTTTCCTGCATCAGGTTTATAAGGTGATCTTGTCTTTGCATGAAGTTAAGAAATGTAAGGATAGATCTTTTATCATTAAATTCCGGCTGTTCAAGAAAAGAGATATTCCCATCAAAATGGATATAATAATCACTGATCTCAGAAAAAGCATTCTGCAGCTCTTCTAAAAATTGCTTAAGGATTGTATTTTCTTCTGTTACTTTTTCTGCAATTTCTTCCAACACGGTGTTTTGAATATCAAATATTCTCTGCCCAACCAACGTATCATTCACATAACGAACAATTGCTTTGAGTTGATGAGGAGAAATATTATGATCACATTTTAAGATCACAGTTTTATCCAGCCCGGAATCTAAACTGACCACAAAGAGCAGCTTATCACCCGAAATTTTGAATACTTCAAGTTTTTCCAGATATCCATAAGAGACTTCCGGTTCTGCAACAAAGCTCAATTGATCTGTCTCACGAGCAAGCAGCTGCATGATATAATGAAGAGCGAGCGGAGTATCTTTGTAATGTTTTATAAGAATATCACGGAGAATATCTGCTCTATTAAAATGTGTTTTGGCAATTTCATCCTTGCTCTGTTCAATATAAGTTCGATATCCTTGTATAGTTGGGATCCTCCCTGCAGAAGTATGCGGCTGATAAATAAGATTTGCTTTCTCCAGCTTATTCAGGTCTATCCTGATAGTTGCAGGACTTGTGTTTTCTAAATATTTTTCACAGATCAGTTTAGAAGATATAGGCTCGCATGAGCTTATATGTTCTTCTATAACATACTTCAGAACTTTCTCTTTACGGATCTCATTCTTTTTCATCTTCATCCCTCATTTTTATTAGCACCGTTTATCTATAACTGCTAACTAAGGACAATTTAATTTCAAACATTCAGTTGTCAAATCATTTTTTAGCAGACACCATAAAAGAGTGCTAAAAATTGTGAAGCTGTTTTATTGGTGCAGGTTTGCAGGTGAAGTGATGATTTTGAATTATAGATCGATAAGTTAATTTGTTGACACTCCAGCATATCCTCAGCTTGCTCCGTAATTAGTAGGGAGTGATCTATATGAATGGAATTATATTTTTTAAAACAAAGAAATTAGATGTGTTAAAACAATTTTATCTTGAGATGGTAGGTTGTGAGATCTGGCTGGAGCAAGCCGATTGCTGTATTTTAAAGTTTGGAAACCTGCTTTTTGGCTTTTGTGATCGGGAAAATATTGATAACTGCGGGATGATAACTTTCTTTTATGAGACAAAAGACGAAGTTGATTCGATGTATAATAAATTTACATCAATTGCTCAAGATAAACCAAAGATGAACCCGAAGTATAGAATATACCATTTTTTTGCTAAAGATCCGGAAGACAGGATCATAGAATTTCAATGGTTTGAGAAGAGGATGAAAATCTGAGACCTTACGAATGGTTGAAGAATGAGACCTTCGTAATGGTTAAAACGCTACATTTTTTTTCTTTCAACCATTGCGGAGGATTATGTCCATCCGCAAGGTTTTATTAAATGTGAAACCCCTCTTAATCTCCCCTTATGAAGGGGAGCTAAAAAAGTTACATTAAAATCATAGAATCAGCGTTTATCTGCGTTTAGTTATTTTTATCTTTCACAAATCTATCGAACCACCCTATCATTTCCGCCAATACATGCAGACCAGATCTTCTTGCCCGATAACCATGACCCTCGAAAGGTAAAACTACCAGTCTTGCTGTTCCACCATTTCCTTTTAATGCCTGATAAAATCTCTTTGATTGCATCGGGTATGTTCCGGAGTTAGGATCATCTTCTCCGTGAATAAGTAGAATTGGTTCATTAATTTTTTCGGCATGAGCAAATGGAGAAACTTCCATATAGAAATCTTTTGCTTTCCAGAATGTGCGGCGTTCACTTTGGAATCCAAACGGAGTGAGAGATCTGTTATAAGCACCGCTACGGGCTATTCCTGCAACACATAGATCGCTATGAGCAAGAACATTTGCCACCATGAACGCTCCATAACTGTGTCCGGTAATTCCAACTCTGTTTGGGTCGATAACACCCCTCTCGTCCAAATAATTTATTGCAGCTTCTACACTGTTTCTGGTCTGCTCGATGAAAGTTTCATTCACCGTTTGGGGATCTCCAACAATTGGGATCGAAGCTTGGGTGAGAACGGCATAACCTTGCAGTGCAAAGTAGCGAACAGAAGATCTGCTAAATCTGCTGAATTTATTTGATGTAGTTGTTATCTGACCGGCAGTTGTGCTATCTGCAAATTCTTGTGGATATGCATTAATAACCAGTGGAAGTTTATCACCATCTTTGTAATCCGCAGGAAGATAAAGTTCTCCGGATAATGGGATACCGTCTTTACGAGTGTATGTGACCATCTCTTTTTTCAGCATGGTTAGTTTTTCGAAATTATTCGGATAATTTGTGATCTCTTCTCTTTTACTTGTTTCTAAATTAATCCCAAAATAATTTGGTGGAGTTATCGGATTTTCACTTTTAATAATTATTCTATTCAAATTTTCATCGGCAAAACATTGAAAAGTTTCATGGTGATCTACCTGTGAGCGAAATAGAATATTTTTCTCTTTAGTAGCTAAGTTAAATTTTGCCAAATATGGAAAGTTTCCTTTGGGGGTAGCTCCAGTATCATTTTGATAAAACACAAAATCTCCATCTTTGATAAATACGGTTTTACCACGTTTTGTTTTTCTTTGAATTAATTTTCCAGGATCATTATATTTATCACGTGTACTTAGATCAGATATCAATTTTGGCATACCGCCAATTTCACATAACCAACCCTTCTTCCATAATTTATCCCGGTCATATTCATAATAGATAAATTCATCTTTTTTTTCTGACCAATTAATGCTTGAAAAACGGTGAGCGGTTCTAAATAATTCTTCCTCCACTTCTATTTGAGGTGAAGATATCCGCATAATTCTATCGCGGTGCTCAACTTTATTTTCCGGATCACCTTCATCCAGAGCTTCCACCCAGATCAATGATGCATTTGCTAGCGGCTGCCACATAAAATTACGGGGACCTGTGTAAGTTCCGCCAATTGGAATCTCATCTTGTAAGGGGCGGGATAGAAGCTGTCTTACAAACTTTCCCTCACTATCCCAGATCATGAGATCTCTTGGGAAACGATAATAAGGAAGCATATAGGAATATGGCTCTTGAATTTGCTCAATATATAAATATTCGTTATCTGGAGAAAGTTTAATATCACCGAAAATTGCCGATTCTCCGATCTTTTTTATTTTACAACTCTCTATATTAAGAGATACTATTTGTGATGTGAAATAATGATTAAAAAGAGCTTCATCA
>CAZOCS010000031.1:9726-25212 GCA_964578365.1 uncultured Candidatus Cloacimonadota bacterium | reverse complement strand
GGTTTCATGTAGTCCAGAAATAGCTGTAACAAATTTGCAGAAATATTACGTGGAAGAGCTGACCTTCGCATCCATTCTGCCGATGATGTTCCACATATTTTTGATTATAAAACCGGAAGCATGAATACAAGCAAGGTTAAGCGCTATGATGAACAGTTACAATTTTATGAATTCATCCATTATCTAATTGATTCACCAGAAATTGAGAAAATAATTCAATCACATCTCTTTTTTATTGAGCAAAAGATAATGACGGACAATTCTAAACGAATAGATTTGAAGTATGAAATAAAAGAAGCTCTTCAAAATATAATTGATAATGGTTTTAATCTTGCAGACAAGAAAGATACTTATGAAGATATCGAGATCACACGGCGCGATTTGAATGTGAAAACGGAGATTCATAAATGAAACCTCTGATGATACGAGCAAGCGCCGGAACCGGAAAGACCTATCGTCTTTCTTTAGAATTCATCAACCTGATGCTTAAGTATAGAATTAATTTTGAAGAAATCTTAGTGATCACATTTACCCGGAAAGCAACAGCCGAGATCAGAGAGAGAATATTTGAACATCTTTATAATATTGTTAATAACACAAAAGAAGGAAAAGAGATCATAAGAGGATTACAACAAGATATTAATCCCGATCTAAAATTTAACACTGAAGATATTGAATTTTTGAGGAATACTTATAAAAAGATGCTTACTAATAAATCGGAAGTAAGTATAAGTACTATCGATTCCTTTATTAATGCTGTTTTTAGTGGAGTTATTGCACCTTATCACAATTTCGTGGATTTCAAACTTGATAACAATATTAATGATGAATATTTACCGGAGATCTTCGAGCATATCCTTAAAGTTGAAAAACTGGAAGATTATAAAAATATCTTCCTGATCTCTAAACAAAGGAATCTTGAATCATTCAACCAATTTATCAAAGATATAATAAATTACCGTTGGTTATTCGAGTTTATTGATCATTCTAAATATTCTGAAGTTAACATTGAGGAAGTTACTCAAAATTGTTTAAAGAAATACACGACACAACTAAAACAATTCCTTTTCAGTTTACAAGATGCAATTTCTTCCTACCTGGAAAAAAATACAGCAGATCTGCAACAGCTTCTACAAAAAGATCACTTCAAAATATTAGATAAAATAACAGATGTAAATACAATCAGCACAAATAATATTGCCGATGAGTTTTTTAATATATTATCCAATCCGGAATTTATAAGTGAGAACTTTGATCTGCTTCTCAGTAACAAAAACATTTGGAATGGCTCAAGAATTCGCAAGTTAGAATTGAAACCTGAATTTGAGGAAGTGCAGCATCATCTGGCAAATTACTTATACTATGAAAAGGCATTAGTTGAAGAATTTAACATTATTTCATTGGCTGGTGAGATCCTTAAAGTTTATGATGAGATCAAATTTAGAGACCGAATATTTACTCATTCCGATATAAGTTATTATACTTTCAAATTTCTGTATGATCCGGAGCTTTCGATCGTCGATAATGGAAATGTTCTAAACATATTTTATGAACAACTCTCATATAATACACGCTTCATTCTAATCGATGAATTCCAGGATACTAGCATTTTGCAATGGAGTATCTTCCAACCTCTTATTACGGAAACTCTTAGTGGTGCAGGACAAAAAGAGTACGGTGGGTTAATCGTTGTAGGAGATGAAAAACAGGCGATCTACGGTTGGCGAGGTGGTGAACGCAAATTACTCACCGATTTCCCGCAATTGCTTGGAATTGAGACTTTACAAGACTCACTCACAACTTCTTATCGAAGCAAACCGACACTCATAAATTGGATCAATAAACTATTCGGCTCTACGCATCTTACATTTGATGAAGATTGGGAATATTCAGAAATAAAGAGTGCAAAAGAAGAAGATGGTTATGTTCAGGTTATTTTTAGAAATCTGGCAGAATTAGATGGAATTCAGGAAAAATATGATCTGAATAAAGTTTATACAGAATTCGTAAATGATACGTTATCCCCTCTAATAAAAGAAGATAAGATCAAACCAAGTGATACAGCAATTTTGATGCGTAAGAACAAAGAACTTGAGATGATGGCTTCGGTTTTGGATGAAAAAGGGATTGAATACATATTAGAATCCTCAGGTTCTCTTTTTGAGCATAAGGCCATCAAACCAATTCTGCATATTTTGAGATTCATTGTCTATGCAGACCCAATAGAACTTGTAAAGATCCTTCGCTCTGATCTGGTTCTGATGCCTACAAAAAAGATGAAGGATATTTTACAGATCTACAAAACAGCAACAGATTTAGATGCATTCTTCCAAATGGTATTAGAAGATCATTTTCTTTCTACGTTGCAAAAAGTAAGGACTGAGAAGAGATCAATATTAAATACGATCAAAACCATCCTAGAAGAATTCAATATTAATAAGTTATTCTCTACAGAGATCGAGTTAAAGAACATACATCGCTTTTTAGAAGTAGTAATTGAATTTGAAAACATTGATCAAAAACATAAAATAGATCTTGCCGGTTTCCTGTCATATTGCAGATCTTTAGAAGAGAAAGATGACTATTCCCAGCTTGGACAAACCGTTTCTGACTCCATAAAACTGCTCACGATCCATAAATCTAAAGGGCTGCAATTTGAAACTGTATTCTCTTTTATGAACATCCCAAAGAATCCCGGGCAACATAATCGGGGATTGAAATTATATTATGATTTTAATGATGATTTCCATTCCCTGCAAGATCATGCTCTTACCTATAATTTTGATAAGATCATCAAGAAATCTGATAAGCAGTTACTAATTGATGTTGTGAATAAACGAAATAACGGTGAGGAATTGAACAATATTTATGTAGCTCTTACTCGTGCAAAGAACAACCAATTTCTCTATGTGACTTATGACAAAAAAGGAGATCTGGAAAAATTCGTTAGCAGTATAAAAGATGACAACTCTGTTCCTAAAAACATTGCGAAAGTTGTTAATAGAGAATTCAAGACAGATATACAACAATTATCGCAAGTTCGTCACGTTATTGAACATGGAACTATCACAATTGATGAACCTGAGACAGAAGAAGTATCTTCAGAAAATGCAGCATCAATTTCTGAACATATAAAGTTTCTTAGCTGGGATGACATTGCGAAGTGTGAACCGGAAAATATTCATCAACTTAAAAAAGAGATTCTAGATAATCAAAGTATTCAGGTTGGTAATATTGTACATGATTACCTTTCGCATATAAAATATGACAGTCCTAATGCCAGACAAATAGCATTGGAAAATACTTTAGCAAAATACGGTAGCCTGTTCCATAGAAAAAAAATACAAGAAATTGTTTTGAAAGTAAATCAATTTATTAATGAGAATAAAGAGATTTTCAACCAAGATAATTGGGATAAGGTTTTTAACGAATTCACGATCTATGATAAACACGGTAAAGAGTCACGCATTGATAGATTAATGATAAACACAAAAGAGAAGAAATTACTTATCATAGATTATAAAACAGGAAGCTATTTCGAACAAGAGCAGCTTGACAGATATAAAGAAATAATTGAGAAGTTGTCAGTAGTCAAAAATGAAAATTATAGAGTGGATGTTAAGTTTTTGGAAGTGAAGAGATAATTGTGAATACTGATTTAATTTACATGTCATTCCCGCAAAAGCGGGAATCTAAAAAAAGCATGATGGAAAATTAAGGAGAAAATAAATATGAGTAAATTAATGGTTAGCGTTTCGGGAATTCGTGGGATCTATGGAGAAAGTCTAACACCAGAGATAGCTATGAAATATGCTGCACATTTTGGTTTGTTCTCAGGTCGGGGAAAAATTGTAGTTGGCAGAGATTCACGAACAACCGGACCAGCAATGTTCAACGCTATAACTTCCGGGTTAATGTCAGTTGGCTGCGATGTAGTTGATATTGGTGTTGTTTCTACACCAACCGTCTTGCTTGCAGTGGAAGAGAGTGATGCTATGGGTGGAATTTCCATAACTGCATCACACAATTCAGCTGAATGGAACGCCATGAAATTTGTAGGTGAAAACGGTATGTTCCTCTTTCCGAAAAATGCTTCTGCTTTAGTTTCATCATTCGATAATGAAGTTGATTATATTGGTTGGGACAAAATTGGAAAGTTAACTAAAAATAAAAATGCAATTGAGCGACATATTGATAAAATCATGAATATCTCATATCTGAATATAGACAAGATAAAAGCAAAAAAATTCAAGGTCGTTATTGATTCTGTGAATGGAGCCGGTGGTCTGATATCACCTCAACTTCTGAAAAGTTTTGGATGTGAAGTGATCGAAATAAATAGCGAACCAACAGGTATTTTTGCACATACCCCAGAACCACTTAATAAAAATCTTAAACAATTGGAAGAAGCTGTTAAAGAACATAATGCTGATATTGGTTTTGCAACTGATCCTGATGTGGATAGATTGGCAATAGTTGATGAATATGGAAATTGTATTGGCGAAGAATTTTCACTTCTACTCTCTGAGAGATTTATTCTTTCTAAAGTTAAAGGAGATATTGTAACTAATCTCTCATCCTCAATGGCTTCGGAAGACATCGCAGCAGAATTTGGTGTAAATGTGCATCGAACCAAAGTTGGCGAGATCAACGTTGGTATGAAGATGATGGAAGTAAATAGTCCGGTTGGTGGAGAAGGAAATGGAGGAATTATCTGCCCGGAAGTCCATTTTACCAGAGATGCTCCAGCCGGGATGGCTGTGATCTTAGGTTATCTTGCAGAAAGTGGAAGAACTGTTTCTGAACTTGCTGGTCATATCCCAAAATACTACTTTGCCAAAAATAAAATCATAGTCGATCCTTCAAAACTTGATGCAATTATGCAGAAAGTCCCTGAAATCTTCTCTGATTACAAACTTAATACAACAGATGGTATTAAAATTCTGGGAGATAAATTCTGGATTCATATTCGTAAAAGTGGAACTGAACCGATTATCCGTGTTTATGTGGAAAGTGAAACACTCGAGAGATCTGAAACAATTTGTAAAGAGACGATTGAGAAGTTGGTGGGATGAAAGAATTAGCAACGAACAAAAACGAACAAAGAAAGTAATTGGTTGGGATGATTTAAATTTACTGTCATCCTTAGTGATCCGGTGGCTACCGGATTGTATCGAAGGATAACCGAGAAAAGCAATAAAACCATAGGAGCATGCATGAATGATAAAGGAATTAACAATCTAAGCATACAAACCAGAGTAGATGAGTTGAATGACTTCGCTCTTTTACACCGAAAATTTGGAGATCTGGCTTTCAGAGCTATACAAAAAAACAACTTCTATTCAGGTTTTGCAATTGGAATGGAAAGATTAACGAAACTCATTAAAGAAGATAAATTCGATATTGCTGAATTCCAAAGTAATCCTGTTGAGGGAGTTCGCGAATTTCTGCATGGATACTTTGCAGACCGCGGTGGAAACCTGCCGGATACATGGGTAGAAGGTAACACTGTGTTCCTGGAAACAAAGATATGCATAAACTGTCTAACCATCGAAGCAGAAAAACTGGCTGAAAAATGCCATGAAGATGTCTGTGCAATTTACTGCCGAACTTTTGCCAAAGGGATTGTTTCGGTTCTGGAAGATTTCTTTCCAGAGATCGTGATCAATTTCTACAATGTTAGTTCACGTCGTGACGGCAAAGAGAGTGACTGCAGAGAAGCATTTCAGGTGCTTTCACCAAAACGTGTTGAGAATCCAGAATCGTAATAATTAAAAATCCGGTGTTAAGCTTATATAATATGCCGGCTTACTAAAATTCTCCAGATCGGTATTCCAGGCTACATCAAATTTTAATACAAAATAACCTAAATTCAATCTGGGACCAAATCCCACTGCAAGCTTAAGATCTTCCAATTTTCCATTATCTGTTAATTTAAGATATTCATTTTCATCCCAAATACTTCCGGCATCAACAAACGCACTACCGCGTATCTGATAGAAATAAAGCGGGAAAGGAAATGACATTTGCAGGTTATCGATAAACGGATATCTGAGTTCAGCAGAAACCAGGAATTTATTCCTACCAATATAATCTTCTGTTAAACCACGTACACCATTGTAATAATCCATTGAGAATTTCTGGTTTGTATCACCTTGTATTGTACCACCACTAAATCTAAAAGCAAAAGCATATTTCTTTGCAAAGAATAGATATTTCCGCAAGTCAGTATAAACGACCGTATAATCTTCTTCTGTAGAAAAACTGTGATTTAATAGAAGCGCTTTACGTGAGCCTGAGACAGGACCTACACTTCCATAAATAGCATTATCATGAACTAAAGTAAATTGAGGTGAGTAAATATATTCTGTTTCTTCTGTTTCCAAACCATAATACTCAGCGAATTCCGGTCTCAGAAATTCTATTATCCAATCATTTCCATCCCACCAATCACGCTTTATAATTTTAGAAGAGATTATATTCTCAAAATCTAGTCTCCAAAATTTATTAAATGGATAACGCAGAATGGAGTAAGCTCCAAAATGATATTCACGTTCCCGCATGAAATCATCTCTGTTATAGAAATTTGTCCAATAGACCCATTCATCGCTTAGATAAAATCCACCATAACCATGATCTATCCTTCTTTTCAAATTCATATAAGTAAGAACTATATCAGAAGCACTTAAGTCTCCTGTAATTCCAAGCTGAACCCCAATTGCATGATTTCCCATTAGATCGGAAAGTCCAAACTGTAATTGAGCGTATGTGCCACTGGAAGGAGAATAAGCAGCTCCTCCCCAAAGGTAATCCAGTGCGAATTTTGGTTTGTAAGCGGAACTCAATGGTTCATTCGGCTTTGTAGGTTTCTTATCCAGATCCAGGTTATACGCCTTATTCAAGCTATCTAAATGTGTAAAATTCCCAATATCGATCTTTGTAATCTTTTGTGAATATTCTGGTAATTCCTTTTTGAACTTCTTCTCCTGCTTTCCAAAAACATGATAACGATCTAACTTGAATCTCTCATAAAAATCATCCACAAATTTATATTCAACCGGTTTGGAATACTCGGTATATTTTAAATTATCAAGTGGATTAGATAGATAATAAATATCCCAACCACCATTGTAGAACGCAGAGAAGATGAGTTCACCATTGTCAATAGAGATATCCGGTGCAAATATCCCCCCATGAACATTAGTTATCTTAGCTCTCATACCACTTGCAATTTCAATTACATCGCAATTAGATGTTGTCTCGCTCTCGCTTATAAATATAATGCTCTCACCTGTTTTATCCCAAATTGGAAAGTTGTTTTTTTGTGGATCATGTGTAACTCTATAGAACTTGTCCTCATTTAGATCATAATAAAAAACATCGGAAGTGAGTTTACTGAAGATCTGCTCGGTATAAGCATCTTCATTGAATGTTCTTTCTGAAGTAAATGTAATTTTAGAATCATCCGGTGACCAATGCGGTTGGTTGTCAAAATATTGATCATCAGTAATCGCTGTGATTTCTTCAGTAATAAGATCATAAATGTAGATATCGGATCTCAAACTTTTCTGACCTGCAAATACTATTTTTTTCCCATCGTTAGATATATCGATCTCGAAGATCGCATCAAATTCCGGAAATTCTAATTCTTGAAGTGCTTTACCGGATTCATTATCCACAATATAGATCTTATCGGCAAATGAAGTTTTAGAAACAAAAGCAAATTTCTTCCCATCCGGTAACCATGTGATATTATTTCGTAAGTAATGAAATTCCTCATAATCCCCTGTAGATTCACCACTTAAGATCTTCTCATTCTTATTCAATCCCAGTATTGATCCCTTCCAAATATCAGTTTTGAGGTTTCTATTTGAAAAATAAACATAGTTGTTTCCGTCAGGAGAAAATCTGGGAGCATAATTGAGTGAAGAACCATCTTTGCTATGATCTGTCATTCTGGAAAATACTTCGTGAGGAACATCATATTCGGCAAATTGAGGATAATACTTTCTTTTAAGAAAATTCTTCCATCTCAGTTGTACCTGTTCAAAATCTTCTCCAAAAACCTTCTTAAAGGCTATATCGGTATTTCTATTAAATCGAATTGAGTAGAATAGTTCCATAACCTTGTTCCGATCATATTCTTCTTCAATAAAAACCAGAAAAGATTCTCCTAATCTGTAGGCATAATATCCACCTATCATTCCCAAATTCCCAATTCTGTCGTTAAGCAACAGATCTATCACGAACATATTATTATAAACAGATTCTCCATGAACAGCTTCAAATTCCGGTAAACCTTCCTGAAACCAGAACGGCAGGTTATTCATCGTGAGTAATCTGCTTCTATTATTGTTCATTTCATTAACATAAGCGTGGGTAAGTTCATGCGTAAGGACTTCTTCCATTTTTTTATAATCACCATCGAATGGAACTGCAACCTTATTATGTGCAGTTTCAGTAAAACCACCGACACCTTCACCCAGTAGAGCCCCAATAACATTTGTTGCTTCAAAATCATCGTGCGATTTATATAACATTATGGGGATCCTATTCATAACAGGTCGTTGAAAATCTTTTTTCAAGTGATAATATGCTTCCTCAGCTATAAGAACTGCTAGTTTACCAAACTCTTTATTTTGGCTCGGATAATAAATATCAAAATGAAGAGACTCTATTTTTTCCCATTCCATCTTTGAATTTTGGATTTTATTCTTACCAAAATTATAGGCAAAGAGTTGGAAAGAAGCAAGTATCAGTAAAATTATAAATACAAATTTTTTCATTTATTCTCCTAAAGGATCTTGATGTTGAAATATCTCTTGGGATTTTCTTTAATATCTTTAAGTAAAGAATCTAATCTGGCTGATGAGCGCATCAAGTTCTCGTATAACACATCTTCGCTCATGAGCTTATTAATGCTGCTTTCTTCACTTTGCATTTTCTGTGTAATATTGCGAATACTTATCGAGGTCTCTTTTATGTCATCTAAAGTTGAATTTATAGATGCAATTACTTCTGAAGATTTCTCCATTGAATTGGAAATGCTTTTCTCATTAGTTGTAACAAGTTTATTCAGTTTTGCTGTAAGTTGATTTGCATTGATAATAAGTTTTTCAAATTCTTGGGTATTTTGATCCAGACTTCTATTTATCTTACTTATAACCATCTGGGTAGTATCTATCACCGAATCTATCTGCATCACAAAATTTTCATCACCTGCTATCTTATCCATTACCATTTGGAAATCTGTAATTACACTGCTGAGCTCGGAAATAAGTTTCATCAGTCCATATCTTTTCTCACCACTCTGAACCTTGGACAGATCAAGTTTTTCAATTTCAGATCCTGGAATGATCTCTACCTGAACATCACCCATCAGGTTAGATTCAATTACGGAGAATTGAGTACCTTCCCTTAATGGAAAATCTATCTTGACCTGCAGATCGATAACAACTCCATCCAGAGCTACTTCAATTTTCTTAACTCTACCTTTTTTAACTCCACTCACAGTTACACTGCTTCCTACCTCTACATTGCCGGCATTATGGAATTTTACTTTCACTATTGTCATGTCCTTTCCTTGCAGGGCTTCGGTAAACCACATATATGAAGCTGCAAGTATAATTATAGCTAATATCGTAAATAATCCAACTTTGAATTCCGTACTTTTCTTATTCTGATAGAATTTCATATTCTTTCCTTATTTCACAAATTCTCTTATTATTTTTCTCTCATCATTATTAAAATCATCAAACGTTCCGTCAAAAACTATTTTTTTATCATGGATCATCGCAATGTGTCCTTTGATCTTTCTAATGCAATTCATATCATGAGTTATGATTATCGAAGCTATGTCATATTCTTTATGCAGCTTAAGTATCAAGTCAGATATTTCTTCTGCAATTATCGGATCAAGTCCTGTTGTGGGTTCATCATAAATAATATATTTTGGTTTTAAAATTATTGCCCTAGCCAGAGCAACTCTCTTTTTCATACCACCACTTAGCTCCGAAGGCATTTTTGTTAGAACATCCTCTAATCCGACCAATTCCAGTTTTTCTGTTACTTCATCTAAGATTGTATCTTCAGAAAGATCGGTGTGCTCAATTAACGGGAGAGCCACATTCTGATATACATTCATAGAATCTAAAAGTGCTGAACCCTGAAAAAGCATTGCCATCTTCTTTCTGGTTTCGTTAAGTTCAAATTTATTCAATTTAAAAAGGTTCTTCTCATCAATAACAATTGAGCCCTCAACCGGTTCGATGAGACCTTCAATACATTTCATTAATACACTTTTCCCGGTTCCACTTTGTCCAACAATTATAGTTATTTGGTTCTCTTTGATCTTAAGATCTATATGATTAATAATTTCCTGATCACCAAAACTTATTGAAAGATTATTAATTTCTATCATTAATTTATCCCAATTTAAATAATTTCAACTTCAATACCGTCAAACTTTTTAGAAATGGGATTTAGATGTAAATACTTTTTCTTCAGATTCTCATCACTTTTTACAAATATTCGTACATAATGATCTGAAAGTGCCGTCCAATAATCCTCAATTTTATGTTCAATTACACCTGTTATTACAATATTATTATTGACTATAAAGTCTGTATATTCTGCAAGCTTTGCATCAGAGATCGAGATTAATTCATTACTCCTTTGTTTTATGATCTTTCCATTCACATGACCCTTCATTTTCTCTGCAAGAGTTCCTGATCTTTTTGAATATGAAAAGACATGAAGATAAGTAAACTCAAGGTTGGAAAGAAAATGACGAGTTTTTTGGAAAAGCTCTTCTGTTTCTCCGGGAAGCCCTGCTATTACATCGATCCCTATTGCAACATCGGGGAATATATCTCTTATTCTGGCAATAATATTTCGAAATTGATCAGTAGAATATCGTCTTCCCATTTTGCTTAAAAGTTCATCACATCCAACTTGAAGCGGGATATGAAAATGGTGACACATTTTTTTACTTTCTGCAAAATATTCTAATAATTCATCGGTAAATAGCTGTGGTTCGATTGAACTTAACCTTATAAGTTCAACACCTTTAATTTTCTCGATCTCATAAAGTAACTTTGCCAGAGAATAATCTAACTCTGTTCCATAAAGCCCCAAGTTGATTCCGCCAAGTACAAATTCTTTATAACCGTTACCAACCAGTTTTTTTATTTGATCTAGTATTTTATTTTTACCTCTACTTCTGGAATGTCCTCGAGCATACGGAATTGCACAATAAGCGCAATAATAATCGCAACCATCCTGCACTTTAATAAATGCTCTGGTCTTATCCAACATTTTAGTTGTGGATATCTCATCAAAATTGTGCTGATCTTTAATATCTCTGAATAATTTATTTCCGGAATTAAGTTTCTCAAATATCTTGCTTTTACTGTTGTTATCAACTATCAAATCAACATCACCTAACTTTTCGATCTCTTCTTTCTTCCTTTGTGAATAGCATCCTGTTACCACAACTTTTACAGATTGTTCGACTTGCTTGTGACTAAGCGCTTTTCGAATAGCATTCCGGCTTTTTTGATCTGTTCTGTTCGTTACGGTACAAGTATTTATTATATAAACATCAGCAGGTTCATCAAATTCTTTAATTTGATATCCTGCTTGAATAAACTCATCTACAATGCAGGATGTTTCATATTGATTAACTTTGCAACCAAAAGTAATTGAAGCAACTTTTTTCATTTTCTTTTTTCAGTGCATTCAGTGTTTTTCTTCTTTTTTATATTGATTCCCAGTTCATCAAGTTGCTTATTAGATACTTCTGAAGGAGATTCGCTCATAAGGTCGGTTGCTTGAAGTGTTTTGGGAAAAGCGATTACATCACGAATTGATTGTGCACCGCTCATTATCATAACCATTCTATCAATTCCAGGTGCAATCCCACCATGAGGAGGAGTTCCGTATCTTAGTGCATTCAAAAAGAAGCCAAATTTTTCCTCTAATTCTTCTTCCGAGAAACCCAAAACATCAAATATTTTCTTTTGAATATCAAGTCTGTGACATCGAATACTACCAGAAGAAAGTTCTAAACCATTACAAACAAGATCATACAATTGTCCTTCGATCTTCTCATATTCACCAGTTTCAAAATACTTGAGATGTTCTTCCTTTGGTAGTGTGAACATATGATGGGCAGTTTCCCAACGATCTTCATCATCATTATATTCGAATAATGGAAAATCTGTGATCCACAATAAATTGAATTGCTCTGAATCGTATAGTTTTAGCTCTTTACCCAGATAACTCCTGATCTCGGAAAGAACTTTAAATACGATTTTATTTCGATCTGCAGCAAAAAGAATAAGGTCTCCATCTTCTGCTTTAGTTGTCTTAATGATCTGCTTCTTCTCTTCATCGGAAAGGAATTTTGTAATACCGGATTGGAATTCTCCATCTTGAAATTTCACAAAAGCAAGCCCCTTCCCACCAACATGTTTTGCTCTATCCGTAAGCATATCGATCTGTTTTCTGGAATAACCAGAGCATCCCGGAGCAACAATACAGCGTACACTGCCGCCTGACTGTAAAGCTCCTCTAAAAACTTTGAACTCTGAATCTGATACAACTTCCGAAAGATCACTCAATTCCATTCCGAAACGTGTATCAGGCTTATCTGAACCGTAACGATCCATCGATTGCTTATAGGTTAAATGTGGAAATGGAATTGTGACATTTACATTTATAACTTTTTTAAAAATATATTTAAACAGATCTTCAATTATTTGGAAAATTTCATCTTGAGTTACATAACTCATTTCAAGGTCAAGTTGTGTAAATTCGGGTTGTCTGTCCGCTCTAAGATCTTCATCACGGAAACAGCGCGCAATCTGGAAATATCTGTCAAAACCGCCGATCATGAGAAGTTGTTTATAAATTTGCGGAGATTGTGGAAGCGCAAAGAACTTCCCGTTATGTACTCTGCTTGGAACGAGAAAGTCTCTTGCACCCTCCGGTGTACTCTTCATCAACATCGGAGTTTCTATCTCATAGAAATCTCTTTTTATCAGAAATTCTCTAATTGCATAAACTATCTCATGACGGATCAGAATTATATCTTTTAGTTTATCGCGACGTAGATCAAGATACCGGTATTTGAGACGGAGATCTTCTTCCGCTAAAACATTTTCATTTATTTGAACAGGCAGCGGCTCTGAATTGTTGAGAAGAAGCAATTCCAGCGCTTCAATCTCGATCTCCCCCGTCTTCATCTCTACATTAATATTTTGTTGTTCACGAAGAACCACCTTTCCAGTTACAGCTATCACATATTCATTTCTAAGTTTACCGGCTTTTGCATGAACTGCTTTATTCTCAGGATGAAATACGATCTGAACTTTTCCGGTAACATCTCTAAGATCAATGAAAATAAGTCCACCAAGATCTCTACGGCGGTGAACCCAACCCATCAATGTTACATTTTCACCAACATTCTGTTTACTCAATTTATTAGTATAATGAGTTCTTTTTTTATTTTTAATAAAATCTAACATATTCATATCCTTTTATTTATATCAATTTATGCGAGAATTTAATTTTCTGATAATTTGTCAATGCTTTGAAAAAACAAAAAACCTCCAAGAGGATAATATACTTG
The DNA here is from genome assembly GCA_964578365.1 of uncultured Candidatus Cloacimonadota bacterium. Taxonomy (GTDB): domain Bacteria; phylum Cloacimonadota; class Cloacimonadia; order Cloacimonadales; family TCS61; genus Tenebribacter. Next base: position 11,579 of record CAZOCS010000031.1, on the reverse strand, counting down.
AAGGTTTAATATTTGTTGTATTGAATTTATTCTTTTTCTTGTTTCTTTTTCTCATCAAGCCTGATAAATTTAATACTCTTATCATTATATCTCAATTCGCATTCAGCATTTCCAGATTCCAATTTGGGGAAGAAAATAAAACCCGACTTTTTTGCTCCAGGTAAGATTTTACCAAAATGGAATGAATAAGTAATTAGATTATTTTGAGCAATACGCCATTGTTCCATAACTTGTTTTTGTTCATTAAAAAAGTCTTCTGTATCAGTGAGTTCTTTCTCATTTTCATTGATCAGAAGATAATCGATCTGTCTTGGAGCCAGCAAATTTTCAATATAATCCTGTGTTATCACATCATACTGATTTCCATTTTGATCAATTAAGCCAAAATCGCTCATTTCAACTTGCAGATCATCTCGTTTTCTATTCTGGATAGAAACATAGAATGTAGTGAAATAATTGGTTAATTCTTGTGGATCCTTATTCCAGTATTCATTAGCAGCTGCAAATGTATAGGCTTTTGTTCGATTCACACCAAAGTCATCAGTAATCGTAACACCGTCTGTTTGAACAGGAACATATTTAATTGTACAGGCAGAAAATATTAAAACAAGTAATAACAGTGGAAAAATAAATCGCTTCATAATTTTACCTCACATATTAGCAGAGACGATCATAAAAAATCGTCTCTGCATTTATTTGTGGTTAGCCTTATTATAGCATATTAGCTGTCAAGTCCGAAATCAATCTCCTGTTCTTGATCATCATCATTCTCTTTTATGGGTTCTTTAACTATTAGTTTCTTTTCAACTTTTTCAATAACTTTTTTACTAGTACTTTCTTCTTCAACAACCTTTTCAACAACCTCTTCAGGAACATCATCAACAACATCTTCTGTTTCGACATTGACTTTATCATCTTCAATTTGTTCATTTTCTTCAGTTACTTCAATTTCTTCCGAATTAGTTGTTAATTCATTCTTAGTTGTTTGATCTGAGGCTTCATCGTTCTCTTCAATTTCTTCCTGCTCTTCTTCTGCAATTATTCTCGTAATATCATATACTTTATCTTTATCATTGAGTGCAATTAATTTCACACCTTGCGTATTCCTACCAATAATTGAGATCTTGTTAACAGGTTGTCGGATGATCATACCATCTCTTGTAACGATCATGAGATCATCGTTATCAACAACCTCAAGAAGAGAAATCAGCTTACCGTTACGCTCTGTTGTTTTAAGTGTGATCACACCTTTTGAACCACGTTTTGTAACTTTATAACCGCTGATCTCAGTTCGCTTTCCAAATCCATTCTCACTTATAGACAAGAGTGTTCCTTCTCGTTTTACAACCACCATGGCAACAACCTGGTCATCATCTCTCAATCTTATACCGCGTACACCCTGTGAATTTCTGCCCATCGATCTTGCATCTGTTTCATTGAATCTATTTGCATATCCATTTCTAGTAGCTAAAATAATATCATTGTCACCTTCTGTTATTTTCGCTTCTATCAGCTTATCTCCATCTAGCAATTTAATAGCAATTATGCCATTAACTCTCGGTCTTGAAAATGATTTCAATTCAGATTTTTTGATCGTTCCATTCTTCGTTACCATTGTAACATAATACGGATCATTAAAATCTCTTACAGTAACAAACGCTTCTATCTTCTCATCTTTCTCAAGTTGAAGAAGATTAACTATAGCTTTTCCTCGGGCAAGTCTTCCTAAACTTGGAATTCTATGAACTTTGAGCCAATGGCAGATCCCATGATCTGTAAAGAATAGGATATAGGCATGGGTCGAAGCGACAAAGATACTTTCTATGAAGTCTTCATCTTTGAGGTTTGAACCG
>CAZOCS010000031.1:0-9716 GCA_964578365.1 uncultured Candidatus Cloacimonadota bacterium | reverse complement strand
CCTTTCCCACCTCTTCCCTGATTTCTATAAGTTCTTATAGGAAGACGCTTAATATAGCCATGACGTGAAATTGTTATAACCATCTCTTCGTCAGCTATCATATCTTCAGTTTCAATATCTGCAGAACCTTCTAATATAGTAGTTCTTCTTAGATCTGCATACTTTTTCTTGATCTCAGAAACTTCTGTTTTTATGATGCCCATACGAAGTGATCTTTTTTCCAGAATACCTTTTAGTTTTTTAACAGTCTTGATTATATCTTTATATTCTTTTTCAATTTTTTCTCTTTCTAGCCCCGTAAGTTTCTGTAGTCTCATCTCTAAAATAGCTTTTGCCTGGATCTCAGAAAGTTTGAATTTCTCCTGCAGCTTTATGGCTGCTTCTTGAGTATTTTTAGATGCCTTGATAGTCGCAATGATCTCATCAATATTATCCAGTGCGATTCTATAACCTTCTAATAGATGTAGACGTTCCTCGGCATTTTTGAGTTCAAACTTGGTTCTACGAACTACAACTTCATGGCGGAAATCAACATAATTAGAGATCATATCTTTCATGTTAATAACCATAGGAATACCCTTCACCAAAGCTCTGTTATTAACACTGAAACTATCTTGTAATTGAGTATATTTGTACAATTTATTCAGGACAGAACTTGCCTCATAATTTCTTTTCACAATAATTACAAGACGCATCCCCTGTCGTCCGGATTCATCACGAATATCACTAATACCTTCAATTCTTTTATCTTTAACAACATTAACGATCTTATTGATCAACAGACTTTTACTTAACATATAAGGAATTTCTGTGATCACGATCATTTCAGAACCATTGTTCTTCGTTTCAATGGCAGCTTTACCACGCATTATTACGCGTCCACGACCAGTTTCAAAGTAATCCTTAATTCCTTGCCTACCAATAATGTAACCGCCCGTTGGAAAATCAGGACCACTGATATATTTAAGAAATTCCTGAGGTTCCATTTCAGGATTATCTACATATGCAACAATACCATCACAAACTTCTCCAACATTATGTGGTGCCATATTTGTTGCCATTCCCACAGCAATACCAGATGAACCATTAACAATAAGATTAGGAAATTTAGATGGGAATACTACTGGTTCCTTTCTTGTGTCATCATAGTTTGTTTTATAATCAACAGTATCCTTATCAAGATCATTCATAAGATCTACAGCAGCCTTTTGAAGTCTTGCCTCAGTATAACGCATAGCAGCTGGTGGGTCACCGTCTTGAGAACCAAAATTACCCTGACCATTAACAAGCATATATCGTAAGCTCCATTCCTGTGCCATTCTAACTAATGTAGGATAAATAACCTGCTCACCATGAGGATGATAATTACCAGAAGTATCACCGGCGATTTTTGCACATTTTCTATAACCCTTACCCGGAGCTAAATTAAGTTCGTTCATCGCATAAAGTATTCTCCGCTGTGAAGGTTTTAGGCCATCTCTAACATCAGGTAATGCCCTAGAAACAATTACGCTCATTGAATATTCCAGATACGATTTTTTTAGTACATCTTCTATTTCCATTAATTCTATTCTTGATCTATCGTGTATCATTCATCCTCCTAAACATCGACCTGGGCATATTGTGCATTCCGCTCGATAAAGTCTCTTCGTGGTTCTACCTCATCACCCATCAATATTGTAAACATTCTATCTGCCTCGATTGCATCATCTATCTTCACAGAAATAAGTATCCTTCTTTCCGGATCAAGTGTGGTATCCCATAGCTGATCAGCGTTCATCTCACCAAGACCTTTATATCTCTGTATATGTAAACCACGACCGCCCATTTCTTTCATCACTTCATCTCTCTCTTTAGGGGAGAAAGCATATTTTTTACTTCTACCTTTTTTAACCAAGAATAATGGCGGCTTTGCAATATAAATGTGACCATATTCCACCAAAGGACGCATATATCTGAAAAAGAATGTGAGAAGTAAAGTTGCAATATGTTGACCATCAACATCGGCATCGGCCATAATAATTACTTTATTATAACGTAATTTTGATATATCAAATTCATCCCCTATACCGGCACCAAGAGCTAATATAACTGGTTGGATCTTATCATTATTAAGAACTTTATCAATTCTGGCTTTTTCTGTATTAAGCATTTTTCCCCAGAGCGGTAGTATTGCCTGGAAAGTTCTGTCTCTGCCCATCTTTGCAGAACCACCGGCAGAGTCACCCTCAACCAAAAAGATCTCAGTTTGAGATGGATCTTGAATCGAGCAATCAGCTAATTTACCGGGAAGACTTCCACTTTCCAAAACAGACTTTCTCCTGGTTAATTCTCTAGCCTTTCTTGCAGCTTCACGAGATCTGGCACCGAGGATTGCCTTCATTGCAATATGTTTTGCTTCTTTAGGATTCTCTTCAAAAAACACCATAAGCTTCTCATAGACAATAGAGTTTATAATACCTTCTATCTCGCTATTTTGCAGTTTTGTTTTGGTCTGCCCTTCAAATTGAGGGTCACCCAGTTTTACGCTGATAATAGCTGTAATACCTTCTCGTATATCTCCACCACCTGGAGATACTTTCTCATTTTTCAATAAACCTGCATTTTTTATATAGGTATTAACTGCTCTTGTTAAACCAGATTTAAAACCACTAAGATGTGTTCCTCCCTCGATAGTATTAATATTATTTGCGAAACTGTTGATTATTTCCTGAAAACCTTCATTATATTGAATCGCAACTTCGAATTCAGTATTTTCTTTTTCTCCTTTAATATAAATAGGCTCAGAGAAAAGAACTTTCTTATTTTCATTAAGATATTCTACAAAAGAATTAATTCCACCAGCATATTGAAAATCATGTGTTCTATTATCTTTTTCCTCAGTAAGTGTAATTAGTATTCCACTATTTAGAAAGGCAAGCTCTCTTAATCGTGTAGATAGATAATCAAAGCTGAATTTCGTAGTTTCAAAAATTGTGCTGTCAGGAATAAATCTCACTTTTGTTCCTGTTTTTTTCGTTTTACCAATTACTTCTACTTCGGTCTGTGGGATCCCCTTAGCATAAGATTGATGATGTATTTTACCACCTTTATATATTTCTACTTCCAAATTCTCCGCAAGTGCATTAACAACAGAAACACCTACTCCATGCAGTCCACCGGAAACTTTATAAGATTTATCGTCGAATTTACCTCCGGCATGTAGCACGGTCATTACAACCTCAACTGCCGGGATCTTTTCTGTTTTGTGCATTTCCACAGGAATTCCTCTTCCGTTGTCTAAAACAGAAACCCACCCATTTTCGTGGATAGTTATCTCTATCTTATCACAATACCCGGCAAGAGCTTCATCAATACTATTATCAACTACCTCATAAACCAGATGGTGCAAACCTCTTTCGGTGGTTCCACCAATATACATTGCCGGACGTTTTCGTACGGCTTCAAGACCTTTAAGGACCTTGATATTCCCTGCTGTATATTTCGTGTTAGTCATATAAAACCTCTTTCTTTTTAGTAATTTTTTTATCCTTTTTATTCATACTTTTCATAGGACTATAACGTCATGACGCCGATATGTGTCAACTATTTTATTTGTATAAAGTTAGCTAATAATTAATGAGTTTTCAAGATATAAAAATAAGGATCATAACTTCTTATATTTCAGGAAGTTACAATCCTCTTAAATATTTGCGGATAAATAATGCCTATTTTTATTTGTTTTTTTGTTACTTTATTAAAATAGAATGAGCATCTAAAGTAGTGCATTAATGCACTTTTATTGTTATTTTATTTTTTATTCTCCCAGAAGATTTTTCCATTTATTATCGTCTCCGGAAGAAGTTGTATATTTTCCTAAACTTATTATAATTGTTACATCACTTTTCTTGGGTATTAATTCATCTGCCATCGGTTGAGAATAGATCACATTTCCTTTAGTTACTTCATCTGAATATCTATACACTTTTTCACCTAGAAAAAGCCCTGCATTTTCCAATTTCAATTTTGCTTCAACTATACTAAGATTATCAAGATATGGAATTCTTACCATTTCTGGACCATTACTAAGCACTACACTAACCGTTCTATATTTTTTAGTCATAATACCCGGATTTGGCTTTTGCGAGATAATTCTTCCCTTTTCAATGTTCTCATCGTGAACAAGTTCACTCTGTTCCATATATAATTTCACATTTTTACATGTTTTACGTGCTACTTCGTAATCCTCACCTATTAAAAGTGGAACCTGAACTTCATTACCATGCCCAACTATTAACTTCATAACAAGGTCTGTTCCAAAAAAAGCAATAATGAATAAACCCGCCAAAATACCCATTGCTATTAAAATAGATTTCATCTTTATCATATATATTCTCCTAACTCTTTTTCTTCATTCTGGCTGCAAATGCACCATCAGAATTATGTTTGAACGGCAAAGTTATTAAATAACCCTTTTCTGTAAATTCTTTTGGTACAAATTGTTCTGCAGTTTCAAGTGTAAACTCTGGATTTCTGTATAGAAAGTTCTCAATCTGTTTTTCATTTTCCTCTTTATTCAGTGTGCAAGTACTATAAACCATAACACCACCAGGACATAAGAATCTCGCTCCGAGATCAAGTGCTTTTCTTTGGAGCTTAATTAGCTCTTTCATATCCTGATTCTTCTGCCATCTCAGTTCTGCTTTTTTCTGAAACACTCCCCAGCCTGAACATGGTACATCCAGAATGACTCTATCATACGCAGGAGCTATTGGTCCAAATTTGAAGGCATCATTTGCATGTAGTTTCATGTTAGTTAGTTGCAGCCTTTCAACTGCTCTTTTTAGTTTCTTAATTTTGTTTGGGAATTTATCAACTGCTATCAATTCCCCGGTATTTCGCATTAATTCTGCTATATAAGTAGCCTTACCACCTGGTGCAGCAAAAAGATCTAGAATAGATTCATTTTGTGCAGGACGCAATAATTCCACAACTAGAGCAGCAGAAACGTCTTGAATGGAAAAATAACCTTCTGAGAAGGAAACCTCGTTTAGCACATCCCTTGCTTGATCTGTTATCAACATATTCTCAGAAGCATCACTTTCGATAACTATGATCTCTCGTCTTAATAAATAATCCAGTAATCTCTTTTTATTTGTTGCACAAGTATTTATGCGAATATGCAAATTAGGGGATTGATTATAGTAAACACATAATTTCTCAGTATCTTCAATACCCCAATATTCTATCCATTTCTTAATTATTTCTTTTGGAAAAGAATGTTGAACTGAGATTCTATCAACGGTTTCTGTAGGATATTCAATTTTATCTTCACGAAGATACTTCCTTAAGATAGCATTAATAAATTTAGCTATTTTCTCTCCATACATTTTCTTCGCGATAGAAACTGTTTCATTTACAGCAGCATGTTGCGGTATATAGTCGCAATATATAAGCTGGTACAATCCCATATACAATAGTATTTTTATTTTTATGTTTGTATTTGAGAACTTCTTTGGATCAGTATACAGGGAAGAAATATATTCCAGGTTAACATGCATTTTAATTACACCCTTCACGAGTACATATAGCAGATCAGATCTTTCCCCTGCCTGATTGATCTTTTTTGTCATCTGATGGAGTAATTTATCAGAAAATATGTTCTTAGAGATAACTTTGAGAATTATCTTATACGCTTCCAATCTAACATTTATCATATATTTCGTTTTTTATATAATGCTTTAATCGCAGCTTTAGTTATTTCCTCCGATGTAGAAAAATCGTTTTCTTTCATCAATTTTGAAATAATTTTTCTCGCATCATATCGTTTATAACCTAAAGTAAGAAGAGCTGTTTCTGCGTCTTGAATCAGTTCTGAATCAGCATCAGGATAATTACCAGCTAAAGGTTTTGAGGTAATATCACCAACTTTATCTTTCAATTCAATGATAAGTCGTTCAGCGGATTTTTTTCCAATCCCATGTATTGTAGTGATCAGGTTCACATCACCAATTTGAACAGCATGTATCAGGTCGGTTATAGAAAGCCCCGAAAGAACTGACAAAGCCAATTTAGGACCTACCTTAGAAATATTGATCAATTGTCTGAAAAGTAATTTTTCCTCATCAGAATAAAATCCAAATAATCTTACACCATCAGATTCATTAAAAGAGTAGTGTACAAGAATTGTTACTTCTTTTCCTGTTTCTGGTAATTTGTCATAAGTGCTAAGTGGTATGAATAATTCATATCCAACACCATTGCAATCAACTACAATTATAGTAGGATATTTCTCTGATAATACACCTTTTAGGTAAGAATACATATTTACCCTCTTTTCTCAAATTCTAATAATTACAGCTAGAAATATAATACAATAATGTCCACATTTATTTAGTATTTAAATTTATTTTTGTTAAATTGACAAAGTGCAATTGCAAGTGCATCAGCCGCATCCTCGGTTTTTGGTTTAGTGCTCAGGTTTAATATTTTCTGAACCATATATTTAACCTGTTCTTTAGATGCATTACCATTTCCAACTACAGATTTCTTAACTTCTCTTGGAGAATATTCTACGATCTCAATATCATGTTGAGCCAAAGTTAATATAATCACACCTCTGGCATGCCCTAAAGTAAAGGCAGACTTGATATTCTTTCCGTAAAATATAGTTTCTACCACTGCAATATCCGGTTTGTATTCAGCTAAAATTTTATTCATTCCAGAGTGTATTTGAACTAATCTTTCTGCCAATTGTAGTTTTGAATTTACTGCTATTGTGTCACATCCGGCGGCTATTATCTTTCGTTTCTCAACATGCAGAATACCGTACCCCACATTATAACTACCAGGATCTATACCAAGAATTATCAATCTTCAGCTAACCTTTGGAAAACTTCATCTGAGATCTCGAAGTTTGCATAAACTTTCTGTACATCATCACAATCTTCCAGATGATCAATTAATTTAAGTAATTTTTCTGCTACTTCATCAGCATTAACAGTGTTTTCGGGGATTCTTGTGAGTTCAGCTTTTTCTATGTTGTAGCCTGCTTCTTCCATTTTTTTATGAACACTATGAAGATCAGCATAAGCAGTATAAATAATGAAGTTCCCCTCTTCTACAATAAAATCTTCTGCACCTGCATCAAGTGAAGCCATCATTATTTCATCTTCATCAAGATCATCTTGTGGGATCATTATCTGACCCTTCTGCTCAAACATATAGGAAACAGATCCATTTTCTGCTAAATTTCCACCATATTTAGAAAAGATATGTCTAACTTCTGCCACTGTTCGTTGTTTATTATCGGTAAGTGTTTCTACAATAATAGCTACACCATTGTGTCCATATCCTTCATAAGTGAAATGATCATAATGAACACCATCTAATTCACCGGTTCCTCTTTTAATTGCTCTTTCAATATTCGAGTTAGGCATATTTGAGCCTTTTGCAGTTGAAACAGCTAATCGCAGACGCGGGTTCATTTCCTGATCACCACCACCTTCTTTTGCGGCAACAATGATCTCTTTTACAAGTTTTGTAAATATCTTACCGCGTTTTGCATCCGCAGCACCTTTTTTATGTTTAATGGAGCTCCATTTACTATGTCCGGACATATCGTTAAAACCTCCAAAAAAAAAAGACCTGCAGGATTTATACTACAGGTCTTATCGATTATCTAATCTTCTTTATTTGCTTCAGCAATCACTTTAGCAGCAATATCACCAGGAACTTTCTCATAATGTGAGAATTCTTGAGTGAATTTTCCGCGTCCCTGAGTTAGTGATTTAAGTGCAGGATAATAACTCAGCAATTCTGATAAAGGCATTTCTGCATTTAATATCTGTTTTTTAGCCTGTTTTTCCATACCCTGAATTTTACCTCTTCTTGTTGAGATATCACCCATCACATCACCCATATATTCATCCGGGATAATAATTTGAGTTTTATGAACAGGCTCAAGAAGAATTGGTTTAGCAGTTTCAAAAGCTTTTTTCAATGCATTCCAGGAAGCAATTTTAAAAGCCATTTCAGATGAATCTACATCATGGTAGCCACCGTCGTAAACATCAACACAAAGGTCAACGATCTGATTACCGGAAATGATACCCTTTCCAATTACTTCAACTAATCCTTTTTCGATAGCCGGAATAAATTTAGTTGGAATTCTACCACCAACAACAGAGTTAACAAATTCAAATCCGCTACCACGAGGAAGTGGCTTAACTCTAAAATATACTTCACCAAACTGACCCTTTCCACCTGATTGTTTTTTATGTTTATAATGCACATCAGCAGTGCCAGAAATTGTTTCTTTATATGGAACTGCAGGTGTTTTTAAATTTGCTTCGATCTTATATCTGGTTTTCAATCTTTTTTGTAAAAGAGTAACCTGCTGTTCACCAATACATGAGATAACATTCTCAGCTGTTTCCTGATTCATATCAAGATTTAATGTATGATCTTCATCCATCAATTTTCCTAAAGCTGCGCCGATCTTATCTTCATCATGCTGATTAACTGCTTTGATACTCTGCCAGTAAACTGGTGTAGGAAGTTTGATTTCACGGAATTTAAGTTTGGAATTTGTATTAACGACAGTATTAAAACCACGGGCAATTTTCATTTTAACTAAACCACCGATATCTCCGGCTTTTAATTCATCAGTTTCTTTTCTGTTCTTTCCATTAACGAAATACATTGAACCAATTCTATCTTTACTATCTCTTTCGGGAATATACACATCCGATCCACTGGTCATCTTACCGGAATAAACTCTCACATAAGAAATATCACCAACATTTGGATCTGAAAATGATTTAAATACATATGCAAAAAGATCTCCTGTTTCACTGAGTTGAATTATTTTTTCTTCCTTTTTCTCTAGAACCTGAAGTTCATTTCTATCGGCAGGAGAAGGTAAATATTCCACAATAGCGTCCATCAGATCATTAACTCCGATGTCATGAGTTGCTGAAGTTGCAAAAGCAGGCGTTAATTTTCCTTGTACGATAGCATTCTTCAGACCAATTGTCATCTCTTCTTTTGTAAGTTCTCCAACCTCAAAATATTTCTCAAGAAGTGCGTCATCACTCTCTGCAACAGCTTCCATCAATTCCATTTTGCTCTCTTCAACCTGGTCTACCATATCAGAAGGGATATCAATTTCTTTTCCATTTTTAAATGCTTTACCCTGTGCGATATCTACAACCCCTGCAAATTTATGTTCGCTTCCAATTGGAATTAAAATCGGTGTTGGATTAAATTCTGTATTTTCTCTTATCCTTTCAATAGCTTTATTAAAATCTGCACCTTCGTTATCTATTCTATTAACAATAAAACCCTTCACTACAGGTCTATCTACAAGTAGTTCTATAGATTTCTCAAGGCTTACATCAAATTCTGAAGCTCCATTTACTACAAACAATATTGTTTCTGCTGCGATAGAGGCAGAAATTTGCTCTGAGCTAAAGTCTACAAGACCTGGTGCATCAATAATATTGATCTTATTTTTTTTCCAAATTAGATTTGCAATACTCATAGAAACCGAAGATTTTCTTTCAATTTCTTCTGGATTAAAATCCATGACGGTAGTACCATCCTCGATCTTACCGATCCTGGTTGTCGTTTTCGAGTTGAATAACATTTGTTCAACAAGACTGGTCTTTCCTGCACCAATAGCTCCGACAAGAGCGATGTTTCTAATGGTTTTCATATATCCTCCGCATTTATAT
>CAZOCS010000030.1:0-25651 GCA_964578365.1 uncultured Candidatus Cloacimonadota bacterium | reverse complement strand
AACAAATGGTACATGTTCGGTAAATGATGGCACTATTGATATTTTCTCATTAATAATTAAAAATAATTCTACTGCGTTTATCGGTTCAAACAGCACTGTTACTACAGAAAATTATGCTAGTAGTGGCGGCTCATTTATAATTGATGGAGTTTTAATAATTGGTTCCGATTTTGAAAATACCGGTATAGTAACTGGTTCTGGTTCAGTAACTGCTGCCACTTTTTCAGGTAATGGTACAACCTTTGGAATTTCACCAAATAGTTCAATTCCAGACGGATCAACAGTAACTGAAGATGGTATTCTCCCAGTTAACTTTTCAGCATTTTATGCTCTTTATATAATCGGAACCCCAACTCTTTATTGGACAACACAAACTGAAGAGAATAATGCTTACTGGAATGTATACAGAGGTACTAGCAGTAATTTTGATGAAGCTATTCATCTGAATATCAACAATCCTGTTCCAGGAAATGGGACTACAACTACTCCATCAGATTATATCTATGTAGATACTGCTCAAGTTATTCAGAATACAACTTACTGGTACTGGGTAGAAGATGTGTCGTATGAAGGAGAAACGGAAGTTCATGAACCGATAACACTATTTATTCCGTTTGGAGATTCACCAGTTACACCTGATGTATATGGATTGCATCAGAATTATCCCAATCCATTCAATCCAAGCACATCTATCAGCTTTTTACTGCAAGAAGAAAGTGCTGTGGAATTAGTTATTTACAATATAAAAGGTGAGATGATTAAAACGATATTCAATGATCAAGTATATTCAAATCAAATTACTTTTGCCGTCTGGGATGGAAAAGATGCAGCAGGCAAACAAGTTTCATCAGGAGTTTATCTCTATAAATTAATTGTTAATAAAAAAACAGATGGGATAAAGAGAATGCTTCTCCTGAAATGATGATAATTGAAAACTAATTATCGCTGATCTTTCAGGTTACCCTCTCTATAAGACTATAAATTAATTCAAACTCGAATTGCTTAAAATCCTGATCTTTACTTGTGCGTTAGAAACCTATCAATACTGAAGCCCTTATTTTCCAATAATTTCTTATTTGAAGTTATCAAATTGCCTATCGTTTCGATCGAGATGGCATACGTGATACCGTAATTGATCTCCTCTTTTAAGGCAACCTTAGGACTTCCGGCATAAGGCAATTGCGGATTATAACTGTATTCATGTGGTTTTTTATCCGGAACAAGTACATAATTGATTTCTGCCGATACAGATTTTGCAATTCCAACCAATTCAAAATTGGGAACACCATCACGGACAGCCAAGACCAACCCTCCGCTGAAACCTCTGTTAAAGAGTGCATCTATAAGAAAGGTGGAACTTGCTGCCATATCAGACTTACTGACAATACCGCGTGTGATCATCTTATTACCGACAGGATAACCCAAAATGTAGACAAAGCTTCCCCATTCCAATTCCCGGGAAGATCCGATCGGATAGCCAAAAACAGGAACAAGCTTATCTGTTCGATCGATATCTACTCCCAGAAGAGCAATATCGTTCTTGCTGTCAATAACCAGAACCTCTATATTGTTACCATTGGGAATATCATTGATATAGATTTCCAGTTTGGAAAGGATAGCCACACTCTGCAAAAATTCACTCTCTCCATTTTCTTTTTGATAATAAGCATAAATCGTGTCGGGAAAATCAATAATATGGGCGCAGGTAAGAATTAGAACTTTTTTCAAAGTCTTAGAAATAATGGTGGCAGTGCCTGAAACGGGATGGTGATCATATGTAGGTTTTTTATCATATTGGACAATTTGTTGGTGTATATCAGCGCTAGTTACTCCTTCTTCCTGAGGAAATAGATATGATTCATAGGTTGCCATGCAATTTATCTGTTTCACAGAATTGATGATCTCCTTGAGTTGCTGGGAGCAATCCTGATAAGGAAATCCAGAATCGTATAGTCCGTTATTCAAATCAAGGTTGTCGACCTGATAGATCCTTTGAGTGCAAGATAATATAAGAAAGGAAAGAGCAAAAACCAATGAGATGTGTTTATAAATCATTTTATTCTCCAACATTTCAAATTGACTGTTTCGTATTTTTCTTAAGAATTAAAATATTTATTTTATGTCAATATTATTATACAGCTTATGAGCCACTCTTTCCATAAGATCATAAACTAATTCAAACTTGAATTGTTCAAAATCCTGATCTCTTAGTACAGGTTTTAGTTCAGTCTCAATCTGATCATGTAATTGCTTTTTCCTTAACTCACTAATAGATATAGAATCATTACCTGGTATACTCAATTTTTCTTTAACCAGTATTAAAAAGTTGCTACTTTCAAAATCAATATCAAGATTGTGAATTGCATAAAATATATCAAAATAATCTCTGATAGCAGGTTCTCTGCGAGAAAGAGAAGCTCGGAATTTTTCCGCAAATAATTCTTCAAGTGATAAACATTGAGTTTTAAAATCTGATATAATTTTCTGTTCATTAAAAGGATCGATCAGTAAGGTAGAGGTTTCCTGCCAGATCGCATCTATCATAAGCTCCTCTCGCATTCCAATCTCGATCTTGATTGTTCCAGGTTTCTTCTCAGGTTCAATAACAGAGTGATAAGACAAAGTTCCAATATACTGTCTTGATTCGTTGTACCCTCTGAACTTTTCATGAACTTTGAAACACTCGTTCGCTTTGATTAGTTTAGATAATTGATCCTTAATAGGTCCAATCAATCGACTCCGCTCTCTTCTTGATATCTCAGGCTTTGCTGGAATTACAAAATCCAGATCTTCGCTCATTCGATAGAAATCTACATAAACTTTGCTTAAACAGGTCCCACCCTTGAACACAAGATTTGTTTCTGGGTCCTGATAAAGATAAGCTAGTACCAGAGAGCAGTAATAATCCTTCTCTATCATACTCGATAGAAATCCGGATTTCTGAGCCACTGAGATCACTGCTTCTCTAAAATAGATCGGATCTTCATGAATTTTAAAATTCGATCTGTTAGATCTTTCCATTAATTATCAAACCCCATTTTTTATTCACACAACCTTTTAGATCAGTATTTGGAATTAGTGGTTTTAATGTTTTAGAACTTTTGATCTTATTTTGAAGCTTTTCAATTAATTCCTCATCCATATTTATTGTCTCTAATAAATAACCCAATCTACGTTGAACAATTTTATTACCATATCTGATTGCATTGCTGACTAATTTTGCAGTAATTTCTTGATCTTTTTCTATCTCATTCCTTATCCAATTGAAAACTTTCGGTATTGTATTATATCTGTTCCAATCATAAATACAATCTATCAGAAGTCTGGCTTTTGAAGCATATGGAACTTTAATTCCATTAGTCACTTTAATAATTTCGGCACCCTTTAACCTTTTAGCTGATGTTTTCATAAACACAAAAGAACTTCCTCCAATCTGCTTATCCCCATATATTTTATCATTATACACATAAATTCTGTTAGAAA
Organism: uncultured Candidatus Cloacimonadota bacterium; assembly: GCA_964578365.1. Taxonomy (GTDB): domain Bacteria; phylum Cloacimonadota; class Cloacimonadia; order Cloacimonadales; family TCS61; genus Tenebribacter. Next base: position 22,168 of record CAZOCS010000030.1, on the reverse strand, counting down.
TTTGAGTTGTATAGCCATAATAGTAAATTGCTGTTGGTCCACTGATCATATATCTTGCATCATAATATTTCATAAGATAAACAAGTATTTCCATTCCATCAATTATCGCATTCGAAGTTGGAGAGATTCTATCTGGGATAAGGTAATATCCTGTTGTTATTCTGAGAACTATGCCCTTCTTGTTCAAATTACTCAATAAGTTATTTTCTCTTTGTTGAGTTATCCCGAGCACATTTACCATATCACCTGTTTTGATAATTTTAGAATTTGTTAATTGCATATATGCTAACAATTTCAATTCAAGTTCACCAATTTTTTTATTTCCTTTTTTATCCATAAATACAAGCTTCCTTATAGTTAAGCATATTTTCGTAAAACTCCTATGTCACATTCTTACAACTCCTTATCATTGCTATGCTGCCTATCTTCTATTTTCTGTCAATTTATTTCTTATCCTATGATTATAAAAATAATCAAAATCCATAATTATCCCTCTTCAACAATATTCTTGACTTGTGAAATCTGAAAGAATAAATGAGAATTTATTGAGGTTGAAATATGAGAAGAAAAGATAAAGAGATCACAAACAAAAAAACGATGTTGGATATTATTGCCAGAGCACAGGTTTGTTACCTGGGAATGAGCAAAGATAATATGCCTTATGTGATTCCAATTAATTTTGGCTATTATGAAGATACAATCTATTTTCATTGTGCTCTTGAAGGCAAAAAGACAGATGTCCTAAAAAAAAATCCGCATGTCTGCATGGTCTTTAATGTTGATAATAAGTTGATCAATAACATCGCACAGGATGATTGGACAATGCATTTTAAAAGTGTTATTGCTTATGGAAAAATAGAATTCATTATGGATATTATACAAAGACAAAAGGCAATTAATATTATGTTCCATCATTACGGTGGTAAAGATTATCCGCTTCCGGAACCTGTTCTCGCAAAAACTATGTTCATTAAAGTAAAAATTGAGAGAATGACCGGAAAGGCTGATATCCCAAAAGATGAATAAATATTCTGTTTGTTAAAATAAAAATCTTGCCTAAAAAATTTGAGATACAAATTCTTAACCAAAAATTAAATGGAAATAACTAAAATGAAGAAGATTTTACTCGTATCGTTTATAGTCGTAATGATTTTAAGTTGCACAAAAGAACAGGCAAATACTGCCGAATTTACTGAGGTTACTTTTTCTGTGGATAGATCTCTGTTATCAAATGAGTATATTTGTTCAGATGTTAACATAAGCTTCTATCCGCCTTTAGGATGGGAGCAGATCAGTCCGGTACTAATGACAGCAATCAAAATGAAGCTAAAAGCATCCCAGGATACAACGGGTGTTACTATATTACCTCTAAATGTGTTCATGGATAAGGAGAAATCCTTCACCTGTTTCATCTCGATCTTCAACAGTGAATTTCCGGCAGATGAGACAGTGGAAAATTATTTAAATGAAATCAGATTGAAAAATATAGATCTAAACATAACTGAAGGTACATTTGCTCATAATGGACTCGATTTTCATCAACTCACATTCACAAAAGGTGATAAGATCACGGTAAAATTGATCGCAATAAATAACGAGCAAAAGGTGTTTATGATAGATTATGCAGTACCCTCAAAATATTATGAAGAAGAGTTGAGAACAATTGAATCATCAATTGGAACAATAAAAAAAACAAATAGTGAGATCGGTTAGCTAGATAAGACCGACTCTCATAAAAAAGGAGGATTTTAATGAAAAAGGTCGTTTCAATAATAATGTTAATAGCTTTAATTGCTCTAGTGGGTTGTTCTGCTAATATCCATCAGATCGGAAAAGGTGCTCAGGGTAATCAAGTTATAGAAGCCCGTCAGTGGTATATACTGTTTGGCCTTGCACCACTTAATGTAGTAGACACAAACCAGATGGCAGGTGATGCTGTAGATTATGAGATCAAAACAGAACAAAGCGTTTTAGATTTTATTTTTAACATCTTCACAAGCACTGTAACTGTTTATTCCAGAACTGTTACGGTTACAAAATAATTACGATGTAATTATAATTTTAAGACTCTCCCAAGCGGGAGGATCTTTTTTTTATTATGAAACGCTCCGGCTCAAGTATAATATTCGTAAATGATAAGAGGGAGATCCTACTTTTTCTGCGGGATGATAAGCCCGGTTTGCCTTATCGCAATATGTGGGATGTTCCCGGTGGGCATGTAGAGGAAAATGAAACCCCAAAGGAGTGTATCATACGTGAGATGAAAGAAGAGATAAACTTCGATCTGCAGGATTTCCAACTGTTTTGCCAAAAAGAATTAGATGACTGGATTGAGTACGTCTATTGGAAAAAAATTAATTTGAATATCTCTGAGATAGATCTGATGGAAGGACAAGACTTAAAATGGTTCACGCGGCAGGAAGCAGCACAAACAGAACTTGCTTATAGTTTTAATAAGATCGTTGAGAAGTTTTATCGGACAGTTATTTTCACACATATAAAAAGCCCGATCTAGATCGGGCTTTTTATATTATTAATTGTGATTAGTACTATTTTATTCTTCCCAGCATACTACGGCATGAGCAATAATCCAAATTCCATCACCATCTAGATCTTCAATGATAAAATCACTGTCGTAAGTAACCTGCATAGGATCAAAATAAACTGTATGTCCATACTGTCCCGGAGCAATTGTTGTAGGTGCAAGATCACCAGCATATATGTGAACTTCCTGCATTTCAAAGTCTGGATTTAAATTATAGAAAATATTCACATCATCACCAGTTTTATTCACAACAAGCTCTCCAACAAGAGTGCCTTTACCAGTGTCATTCAAACCGGCACCAGCCCAGATATCGTAATATGTTTCACCATCTTCTGTGATATTAATAGCCCAGCCCCAACGCATTTTTGTAAGGTTCAGACTTGGAAGACCTTCTGGATTAGCTTTAGTTTTAGAAGCAAATACCCAGCCGCCTTTAGCGAAAGCAGTTTCACTTATGTCAAAACCTCCGCCTCCACCACCGCCACAGCACTGAATAGTGTAATTTGTATAATACCACCAGGCAGAACCAGGTCCGGGTATTTCACCACCCCATGCTGTTTCTCCTGTTGATCCACCGTTGCCATCATCTGCCATAACATCGGCATGAACAAGAACAAATATTTCATCATCACATTCATTTACTAGTTGAATATCATCTAAAAGAATCACAACTGTGAAAACTGGTTCTATTGGATCTATTGTATATTTATATGGGAATTGACCAGCAGGTGGTCTTGAAGTACCACCACCCGGAATCGTGCTATAATCCATTCCAACCCAAATTTTGATCTGCTCATCTGCTGTTTGGTATCCCAATTCAGAATATACAGTTATATAAAGATTAGTTTCATCATTATAGATAGTAACACTACCTGCATCAATTGTTTGACCAGCCCATAATTCTACAGTTTTAGGATCCCCACATGGATTAACGCCATCTTCAATAATTGTTGGTCCAACTTCACGACCAGTTGGTGTTGTAATTCCTGATGTAGGTACTTGGGAATTCTCGCAGCTAACGATAAGCACGAGTAACAAACCCAAAAACATAATAAATAGACCTTTTTTCATAACTCCCCTCCTTTTATGATAGTTATAAAGTTTAAATCTTGATACATGCGAATAAGATATTGTGATTGGACCATATGTCAAATATTTATTATTATAAATTATTCACTTTATTTCGAAAAGGTAGTTAATTATTATTCATTTAAATACTAATTTTGCTTTAGAATCTTGATGATATATTATTTGATGACCATCGATCCATGTACCATTTTTATAAAAATAAGTTTTTGATAACAAGCGATCGTCTGTTAATATCTCAGTTATATTTTTAACCTCTGTAATACCATTTGTATCACCCTCAATCTTTTCTAAGCTGGAAAATTTTCCATCCTCAATTTTCATGGTTCCATGTGTATAAAATCCAGCCGTAGTGAAATAATAGTACGCCAGGATTTCTTTATCTTTGTCCCAATAGACTATAGTCTCACCACCATATTCACCATTGTTCAGAGAGTGCATAATGCGAATAGCTGTTCCATTTAATATCCGTTGCCAAGTCTGTACGTCGAAGGTGGATTTTTCTGAATTTACAAATTCTCCTTTCCAAGTTGTATTCAAATATGGTCTCAACGGCTCTAATTGCGGTATTAGATCTTCATCTGCATTCAATATCAAAATTGCTCCTAAAAAAATAATTATAACAATTCTCTTCATCTTTACCTCTTTTACTTTTATTCTAATATAAACTCAAAGTTGTTTTATGAAGTCAGGTGTCAAACAGAAATATTTTTATGCCAGGAAATTGATGGAAATTTATACAGGTAGGTAACATTAAATTATTCAATCATTTTTTGCTGATTTTCATCGAATTATTTCCTTACCTTTTACTTGGATAATTAGTTTTTACTACAATTTCTCACGAACTATTTGATCAAAGAGGAAGAGATAATCAATATCGTATGCAAATATTTTAGGAGATAATAACAGTGAGTGAAAACAAATTTTATCAATAATCAACTAAAGAAATCTTTCCATATTAGATTCATCATCCAAAGGATTAAGTTTTTTAGAAGCGGGATTAATATCTGTAAGATATGGCAAAATGAGCTGATAACTGGCAAAAAAGTTTCTCCCATAATAAAATTCTTAGCGATCACTTTGCATTGTTAGAGCTTTTATCTTCTGCGCTAAGTCAGAAGATAATTGTTTTTGTACAACTCTCCATTGCCAGTTCCCATCCAGAGTACCAGGAATGTTTATTCTAGCAATATTAGCCAGACACAAAAAATCCTGCATTGGAGCTATAGCAATATTCGCATCAGATTTCCAGGCTAATTCCAGCATATCCCAGCAAATTTCAATTTCTTCTTTTTGCAAATAGGTTTTTAGAAATTCTATCCTTTGCACCGGACTATCCTTAAACCATCCTAAAGTTGTTTCATTATCGTGAGTTCCAGTATAAACTACACAATCCTTTATATATTTATGGGGAAGATAATTATTTTCCATATCGGAATCAAAAGCAAATTGCAATATTTTCATACCAGGAAAAGCAAATTTATCACGCAGGTTTTCTACCTCTTTTGTAATAATTCCAAGATCTTCTGCAATTATTGGAAGTATACCTAATTCATCCAGCACGGTACTGAATAATTTTTCTCCCGGTGCCTTCTCCCATTCTCCATTAATTGCAGTATTTTCTCCAGCGGGGACAGCCCAATAAGCTTCAAACCCGCGAAAATGATCCACTCGCAATATATCAACTTGTTTCTGCATCGATTTAAATCTTCGGATCCACCAGGTAAAGTTTTGCTCTTCCATAATTTCCCAATCATAAAGAGGATTGCCCCATAATTGCCCGGTTTTGCTAAAATAATCTGGCGGCACACCTGCAACTTTAGTTGGAACATTATTCTTATCAAGCTGGAAAAGTTGGGAATTTGCCCAAGCATCAGAGCTATCGGCAGAAATAAATATTGGAATATCTCCAATAATTTTAATACCCTTATCATTTGTATATTTCTTTAGCTTTGCCCACTGTTCAAAGAAAATAAACTGGCAAAATTTGTGATAATCAATCTGTTTGTTTAGTTGTTTACAATAATGATCTACAGCTTCTTGTTTATGAAGTTTTATCTCTTGATCCCACTCATTCCAGGCTTCCCCATCAAAATGCTCTTTCAGTGACATAAAAAGAGCATAGTCATCAAGCCACCAGGATTCTTGCGTTTTGAAATTCTTAAACTTAGTTTCTTCAAGATCAAAATTGTTAAAAGCTATCTTTAATTTCTGTTCTTTAAATTTTCTTACTTTATCATATTCTACATTTTCACTATTAAATTGAAGATCGTTAACTAAATCTTTTGAAGAAAGTAATGCTTCTTCTACTAAATTATCCAGATCAATAAAAAGTGGATTTCCTGCAAAAGCAGAAAAAGTCTGGTAAGGTGAATCACCGTAACCGGTTGGTCCAGTTGGCAAGATCTGCCATAATTTCTGTTTAGCTTCAGATAAAAAATCTACGAAATTACAGGCTTCTTTTCCTAAATCTCCTATTCCATATTTACCTGGCAACGATGTGATATGCAGTAAAATACCACCAGATCTTTCAAAATTCATCTATTTCCCATCTTGTTTTTCTTTGATAAGCTTATTATAAATTTGTATATACTTTCCCGCTGTATTTTTCAAATTAAATTGTCTTTTAGATTCACTCATAATTCTCTGCATCTGCTTAATGCGAGTTTCTAATGGTAATTTATAGAATTTTAATGCTTCTTTAATTCCAAATTCCAATCCGGCTTTATCAGCAATTTTAAAGACAAAACCGTTCCCGATATTATTCTCCACATCCAAATGAGTAATTGTATCTTTTAATCCACCGGTAGAACGAACAATTGGCAATGTTCCAAAGCGAAGAACTTCCATTTGAGGAAGTCCGCAAGGTTCATATCTAGAAGGCATTAATATGAAGTCAGCACCAGCTTTTCCCAAATTACTAAGCTTTTCGTCAAAATTCACAAAACGAATTTGACTATATTTTTTCTGTAATTTTTTCAGTTTATTTTCCAATATAGTATCACCATTTGCCACAAACGCAACCTGCATTTTATATTTTGAAATGAAGTCTTTCAAATTATTAATAAGAAGTTCAGGAGCTTTTTGATAATAGAGACGGTTAGGCCAGAAAAAAAGTGGGATTTCCGGTTCAATCGGTAAACTCATTTCTTGTTGGAAACGTTTCTTATTCAAAGCTTTATTCTCTTTCATCGTAAACTTGTTATAATTAATAATTCCAGGTAATAGCTTTGGATTTACAGTATCGTTAGGAGCATTTAAAATCCCGCTCGCTCTACCCATTTCATATTTATTCTTGATCACTTCGTAAAGTGGAGCAGAAACAATATCAGGGAAAACATTGTGATACAACTCTTCCAAAAATGTTTCACTAACCGTATTAAAATGATCAGCAGCAAAAACAGCACTTGCAGTAAAATCTACTTTATTTGTTTTAAAATGCTTCTCCCAATTTTTCTTCAAATCATCTGGAAATTCCTCAAAATATAGCCAATTAACAAAATCCATAGGACGGATCCCGCTTAATTCGATATTCATCATTGTCTGCTTTTCTGTGAAAATATTATGAAGTGTAAATAGTGATTTTATTCCTTTTGACCTTGCTGCTGCCGGGATCAAACCGGTCATCCAATCATTACAATGTACTATATCCGGCTGGATATAGTCGAGCAGAAGATTGATCACATGCCGTTGATATGCAAGCGATCTCCTTGTAGGGCTGTGTATTGTGCCATCATCGTAAGGAGTATTTAAATAAGAAAAAGCACTGTCATTAACAAGGTGAATTCCTTTCCCGCTTAGAACAACAGCTAATCTATCGATCTGCTGATTTGTTATTGCGGCAACCTGTTTTATCTTACTGTCATATTTTGGCAGAACGATATGCAGTTCATAATCCTTACTCTCATTAAGGTTTCGAATAAGACTTGCAGAAATATCTCCCAGTCCACCACCTTTGGCAGAGACTAGATTAGCAGCATTTCCCATACCTTCTGGAAGTTCGGTAACTTCTGGTGTACAAATAAGGATCTTGGGTTTATTTGATGTTTTTACGATCTTTGTATATTCTTTAGAAATATCTTTTTGCATCTGTTTATTAGCATCGGATCCTACGTTTTTTACCAATTAAACCTCCAAGATATTTTTAATTAATTTCTTTACCTGATAATTAGATTTCTCTTTTGCTTTACGGATTATCTTTATAAAATTTTGGAACTTTTTCTTCTTAGTTTGTTGCTTTCCGAGAGCGATTAAATTTACTGTTTCCAGCATATCTATCAGCTCCTCAAATGCTTCCTGATTGAACCAAAGTTTATTATCATATTCATTGATATTAATATATTTTTTTATTTCAGGAGATTTTAATAATCTTGTAAATTCAAACTCAATTGAATTTTCTAAATTCCACCAATTCTGGAATCGGATACAAATTTTAAGCAATTCAATGTTAATGTCAATATTAGAACTATGCTTTATCTCATCACCAAAAAATAAAGTATCCAACCATTCAGCACTAACTAATTCATGATCTTTATCAGTTTTTATTCTTCCTAAATGCCGCATTAAGATCCATGAAATCAAATATATTTTTTTTTCATTTGATAGATTGAAATCTACCTGATCTTTATAATAGAAAGTAAGATCATTTAAAATTAACTTTGAAATATCTGTTATTTCAATTCCCGAATTTATCCATTTTTTCAGAGTTGATAAAAAATCTTCTATCCTGCTCAATAACTCTAGCTTAAATTCTGTAAATTCTTCTGCTATAGTTATTTGTAAGAGTTGAGATAGTACTTTCCAATCGTAATAATTATTAAAACTTTCCAACAGCGGAAGCAGTTCAATTCGTTTTAATGAATGCGGAATATCCTGCACACCACCACCTTGAAGATATTTTGCCAGTTTTGAGTAGTGTTTTTCAATATCATCTTTTACTTCATGAATATTTAGATAAACTGCATATTTAAAAGCTCCTAAATCTTGGAAAAGTCCCTTCTCGTGAATTTCTCTGGAATTACGTACAAACTCTAACCCTGAAACTTCATCTTTGAAAATAACGAAATATTCGGGATTGTTTTGCAAATCCCAAGCAGCACCCAGATTTTTGTTGATCCAAACTGTTTTATTATCTTTGATAATGGGAACATTTGCTTTGGTTATCCAACCGGAAGTTTGCTGATATTTATTATTATAAACAACCAAAGAGTGTTGATCTTCAAATCTATTGGTGTAAGCAAATACGTTTTCGTTGAGTTCACCTGTTTCTGTAATAAAATCAAATAAAACAAAATTATTAACTTCTGAGAAAAGGTATCTTTTATTAAGTAGTGGAAAGATTTCTTGATTATGTCTCTCAATTAGATGTTCATTCTCATTTTCCTCCCATTTAGCTTTTTTAAACTCCATTCCGTAGCGTTCGGTAAAACCTTCGATCTGCCCATGAGCATACATCGGCAATCCGGGCATTGTGCTCATAACTAGGCATACTCCAAAATATTTATCATCTCTGCCGAATTGTGCAATTGCTGTATCTTCATCTGGATTACTCATGAAATTTACATAACGTTTTAATATTTGAGGATTGAATTCTAATATGTTAAAAATTGATTTTCTATATTTTGCATTTTCCTCATCTTTAAGCATATTCATAAAAGCACTGTTATACACGCGATGCATCCCCAGAGTTCTTACAAAATATCCTTCCATCATCCAAAAAGCTTCTGCTAGAAGAAGTGTATCAGGTGCTTCAATTGCGACTCTATCAACCACTTCCCGCCAGAATTCATTTGGGAATACGTTATTGAATTCTTCTTTTGTCATTCCATATTCACTTCTAGTAGCAATATCTCCGCCACTTCCTGGTTCAGGAAACCAAAGTCTTTGAACATGTTTTTTTGCTAAAGTCATAGCTGCATCAAAACGGATTATTGGAAATTTTTTAGCGATCTCAATAATTTTATCACTAACGATTTTTCGAACTTCAGGAAGCAGGTAATTCAATTGTGCAGTATCATTCCAGGGTGTACTGGTTCCGTCATTTCCATGATAAATGTATCTAGCATTTCCATTTTTTTTATATTGAAAAACAACTGCTGCATCTGACTTCTCAAAATAATGATCTTCTATTTTTACTTCAATTTCATTTTTTTGTGAAAGGTTTTCACCATTAAATGTGTAAGACGGGAATGGAGAATGCTCAAGCTGCAAAAACCATTCTGGATGCTCGACGATCCACTCTGAATCTAATCCTGTATGGTTTGGAACCATATCGCAACCGATGCGAATTCCGACACTAGCAGCTTTTCTTTTCAGTTCTTCAAGCGCACTATCACTACCAAGATCGTCGGCAATTTGATAATTATCTAACGAATAGGCAGAAGCAATCGCATCAAGATCACCGTTTATCTCTTTTATCCTCTTGGAAGCTGCACTTCTCTGCCAAATTCCAATTAGCCAAATACCTGTAATGCCGCGGCTTGCCTGCAATTGCAATTCTTCCTGCGGAATTTGATCCAAGCGTGTAACTTCTTTTTTATATTTTTTGCTGAGTTGTCCTAACCACACATAAGTGCTTTTTGCAAGTAATATCAGGTGAGGCATCCAATCTCTATCTTCTGTAAATTTCTCATATTCTTCATCATTAAACTGGTGGATCTGTGCAGGTCCGGGACCTGTAAAATGAATCTTATTTTCTTCCTTTAAAAAACCTATCCCTTGAAGAAGCAAAAACAATTCATCACCGATCAATTCTTTCCAATGCTCTTTAATAAAATTCAGTTGATCAAATATCGAATTAGGAAATTTTAGCATTGGTTCCAAAAGAAAACTGATGAAATCAATCTGTTTATTATCAACTGAAGGCTGCGTTTTAAAAAATTCCTTTAAGTGTTCGAAATGAGTAGGATAATTACTCTTAGTTTTCAAAATATCGTCATTAAATAATTCACGATATTTCTCAAATGTAGGATTCTGGTTTATCAACCAGATCAATAATGTTTCGTTTAAGAAATTTGTTTTATAAGATGTTATAAAATTTTCTTGATGATCATTTTTGAAAGTATCAATACTATATTGTCCGATTTCATCAATAAGGAATTGATATGCTTTTTCAATAATTTTTGGATTTATTTCTTCAGTATATTTTGTAATTATCTTTTGCGTTAAACCCGTTATGATCATCACTGCATTTAATTCACCGGAAGTAGCAGCATTGGAACTATTAAAGATCATATCTTTACCTTCATTTAATATTTGGGTAAATTTTCGAAGTTCGATCTGATCTTTAAAACTTAGTTTTGCTTCACTATTAATGTTTTTATCTTCAATTTGAAATTTATCTTTTACTTTGTGTAATATTGGGATTCCAAGATTTTCTCTCATTATTTTTATCTCATTTTACCCAAAAGGCACCAAGCCCTTTATTGCCTTTGTGTTGATCTTTTCTGTGTTCATCTGTGTCAATCCGTGGTTAATAATACCATTTTACATACTCATAATATTCTACCAAATCAGTTTGGTTAGGACGAACTCTGATATTAAAGCTTTGTTTACCGGAACCTTTAACCGTAAATTCACCACTAAAAAAGGCAATATTTTTTTCTTTCCTAACAAAATTCAACTCACAAATATTAAAATCTTTTTCATCATTTTTATTGAATAATTCAACTTTCAATAGTTTTTCATCTAAACCATCTATATCAATTTTTGCATGGGTTTTTATCACTTCACCACTGTTAATAGTTTCCGAATCATGGATATTAATGTCAACATCAACGAATTTTACTTTTTGCCAGTTATTTTGTAATTTTGATTCTAGCTCCTTCAGATGTTTTAGATATTTGTAATTATCATCCGAGATATTCTTCACATCTTTTGAGATAGGTAAATAGAACTTATTGAGATATTCTCGAAGCATCCTATGCATATTGAAGTCTTTGCCAACATCATGAATAGAATGTTTCATCATTTTTATCCAACGTGATGGAATCCGATTTTTATCACGATTATAATAGAGTGGAGCAATTTCACTTTCCAAAATATCATATATTTCATTTGCATCCATCGCATCTCTAATTTTTAGATCTGTCTGTTGATAACCGGCTGTGATAGACCAACCGTTATCCGATCTGTAACATTCCGGCCACCATCCATCTAAAATACTTAAATTCATCACTCCGTTCATGCCTGCTTTCATACCGGAAGTTCCACTAGCTTCTTTGGGTTTTATCGGAGTATTCATCCATACATCCACACCTTGAACAATATGTCGAGCAACGTTCATATCATAATCTTCAATAAAAACAAAGCTATCTTCAACCTGATTTTCTTTGGCAAAATCTATGATCTCTTTTATCATTGATTTACCAAATTCATCGGCTGGATGCGCTTTCCCGGCAAAAACAAATTGTACTGGTTTTTCGGGATCACGTAACAACTTTAACAATCTATTTTTATCCATCAAGATCAAGTTTGCGCGTTTGTAAGTTGCAAATCTTCTAGCAAAACCGATAATAACTTTATGGGGAGAGAGAACATTTTTTATCTTTTCTGTGGTAGCAAATTCAGAACTTTTATACATCAAACTATCACGTAACCTCTTCCTGATAAATGTGATCATCTGCTGTTTACGCTGCTGATGAGCTTCCCATATTTCAATATCCGGGATAGTAAGAATGTTCTTCCAAATCGTTTCTTCATCAGCATTATGCTCATAATCTAACCCAATATATCTATCGAAAAGTTTAGACATTTGTCTACTGGTCCAAGTAGGAATATGAACCCCATTTGTAATAGAATCAATTGGCATTTCATCTTCGCAAATATTCGGATAGATAGGATTCCACATTTCTTTGGAAACAATACTATGAAGCTTAGAAACTCCATTTATATATTTTGCAAATTTAATTGCCAAAACAGATAATGAAAAATCGTTGCTATTACTAATTGTTGCGAAATCGGCAAATTGTTCAAAACTCATCTTTGTTTCTTTGATCTCATCCGAGAGATAATGTTTTACCAGTTTCATTTCGAAGGCTTCATTCCCAGCCGGAACGGGAGTATGAGTTGTAAAAACTGTACTTAATCGAATAACCTCTCTTGCTTCATCAAAAGAAAAATCTTTTAAATTCATAAGATCATTCAAACGCTTGATAATAAGAAAAGCCGAATGACCTTCATTTAGATGATAAACAGTCGGTTTGATTTTCAATTTCTCAATTAATTTTAAAGATCCAAAAGCTAAGACAACTTCCTGTAATATTCGCATTTCCCGATCCGATACATAAAGATAATCTGTTATTTTTCGATGATGTGGTTTATTTTTTTTCAGATTTGCATCTAACAAATAAAGTGAGATCTTACCAACTTTAATTTCCCACGCTTTTAGAAAAATTTTCTCTTCTCGAATTTTTATCTTAATTACAATATCTTCACCATTTTTATCGATAACTTTTTTTATCGGCTTAGAATGCCATTCATTTTCTTTGTAAACTTCTGTCTGTTTACCATCCAAATCAATTTTCTGGTTAAAATATCCATATCTATATAAAAGTCCAAACCCGGTCAATGGTAATCCCATATCTGATGCTGCTTTCAGGTGATCTCCCGATAAAATACCCAAACCTCCAGAATATATCGGAAGTGATTCGTGCAGACCAAATTCCATTGAAAAATAGGCTATCTGAAAATCATTATCAAAATTCTTTCTTTTCCCATTTTCCAGATAATATCCTTTGTGATCTTTATAAGATATGAATTGTTTATAAACTGTATCTAGTTCGCTCATAAAACCACTTTCTTGTGATAGTTTTAATAATTTTTCTGTTGGAACTTTTTGGATCAACATAATAGGATTATGATTAAATTTTCTAAACAGGATAGGATCTATCCGGCTGAACAATTTGTATGCATCAGGATTCCAGGTTGACCATAAATTTTCTGCTAATTTATTTAACCTTAACAAATTCTCAGGTAATTTGGGTTTTACATAATAATTTCTAAAATTTATTTTTTTTCTCATTATTGCTAATTCCTCCAATATCATTGATGTTAATTTGTTTAATAAATAATTTGTGTCAATGCTTGAAAATTTATTGACCGATTATCAGGTTAATTTCTTTTCATAATGTAGTTATGGAGAAATAAATGAAGATATTTAAATATACACCTTTAACTGGAGGTGAACATAAAGTTTTCATCGCTGGTGATTTTAATAATTGGAACACGCAAGAATTTGAATTGGCTGAAGCAAATGGAATTTATAAAATAAGTTTGAAATTGGAAAAAGGACGTTATGAATACAAGTTTATTGTTGATGGTAATTGGATAATTGATGAATCTGCTGAAGAATTGACGCAAGATAAGTTTGGGAATCGTAATTCAATAGTTTACATTGGAAAAAAACCGAAAGTAATTGAGCAAAAAGCAGATGATTTTAATACACCCGATTGGGTAAAAGATGGGATTTTCTATCAAATATTTACCGATAGGTTTTGTAATGGGAATCACAAAATTGATCCCGACTTTTCCGAATGGTTTTATAAAAAAGAGAATAAATTATCTCCTGCTGCAAGAGAAGGAAAATTTAAACTAGTTGATGATTGGAATAATACAATAATTCTTAAGGAAGATGAGAATAGACATTACCTGTTTTATGGTGGTGACCTGGAGGGCGTTAGACAGAAGATTGAATATCTGAAAGATTTGGGAATTACGATCATATATTTCAATCCGCTGGTACAAGCAGCTTCCAATCACAAATATGAAGCTTACGATTATTTTAAGATCGATCCGCATTTTGGCACAAATGATGAGTTTATACAACTTGTAAAAGAACTTCATCGCAGTGGAATAAGAGTGATAGTTGATTTTGCTTTCAATCACGTTGGTGTTGGTTTCTTTGCATTCCAGGATTGTCTGAAAAAAGGAGACAGATCAAAGTATTATAATTGGTTTGACTGGCATAAGTGGCCTCTGCCGGAGGAGATAACGGAAAATTTTGATGCTAGAAAATACTATCAATGTTGGTGGGGACATGCCATTATGCCCGATCTAAATTTTGATCTTGATCGAAAACACCCAGAAGAAAATTATATTAAGAATAAGGATGAAGCAAATATAAATAGTGATGTTGTTCAATACATTTTAGATGTAGCGGATTTTTGGTTAGATAAATTTGATATTGACGGCTTTAGACTAGATATACCGAATGAAGTACCTTTTTGGTTTTGGAAGCTATTTCGTCAGAAAGTAAAATCAATTAAACCTGATGCATATTTGGTTGGAGAGATCTGGCATAATGCACAGCAGTGGGTTACGCAAGAATATTTTGATGCTGTGATGAATTACAAATATTTCAAGGATCCTGTTTATGACTTTTTTATTGAAAATTCCTCAGCAGAAGATTTTGCTATGACCATCAAAGCAGGGCTGCAACAATATCCAATTCAAGCTACACAAGTAATGATGAATCTGTTAGATAGTCACGATACTTTTCGCTTTTTGGAATCAGCTAAAGGAGATATAGCAAAATTGAAACTTGCGGTTCTATTCCAAATGACTTTTGTGGGAGTTCCTCATATTTTTTATGGTGATGAAATAGCCATTTTAGGTGGACACGATCCTGATAACCGTCGACCATTTAACTGGGAATTTTCCAAGAATAATAAGGCTAACGAACTTCGTAATTGGTATAAAAAACTAATCGGTATCAGAAAAGATAATATTATACTTAGCAGAGGAAATTTTGAATTTATTAGTGCTAAAGATAATGTAATAATATATAAGAGAATTTTGGAGGACATTGAACTGATAATCATAATTAACAACAATTCCACAGAAAGAAAATCAGATCTCCAACTAAATTCTTATATTGACCGGATAACAGAGACTATACATACAAAAAACATCATTCCTGCGATGAGTGGAATGATCTTACAAAAGGAATTAAAGAATCCGATCTTTTTGAACCGGTAAAAAACTATTTGGAAGCTGGTAGCTATTTGAATTTATAAATCGTAATTTATCGATGCTTCAGTTTCCAGATTAAAGAAATGAGCAAATTCCATTTTAAATGAGATCGATACGGTTTCTCCCGGTTTGGTTAAAATCCTTTCTTCGATGCGTATCAGGAACTTGTTATCCTTGATAGCACAATAAAAAATGATCTCATTACCCATCGGTTCAACAACTTCTACCAGAGCTTTAGTTTCACCAGCATCCTCGATCTTAATATTTTCCGGCCGGATACCCATTATCACTTCTTTATTAATATAAGTTGCCAATTTTTCTTGGAACTTTATGGGTATGGATAGAGAAATGCCGGGAGCAGTGAAAGTAATTCCGTCTTTTTTCTCAAGTTTTCCTTTGATGAAATTCATAGCCGGACTACCAATGAAACCTGCAACGAACATATTTTTAGGATGATCATAAAGATTCAAGGGAGAATCTACCTGTTGAATGATACCTTCATGAAGCACCGTTATTCTATCACCCATTGTCATTGCTTCAACCTGATCATGCGTTACATAGATAATAGTTGTATTCAATCGTTTATGCAGTTTGCTGATCTCGGCACGCATCTGCACCCGCAGTTTGGCATCAAGGTTAGAAAGCGGTTCATCAAACAGAAATACTTTGGGATGTCGTACGATAGCTCTTCCCAGTGCTACTCTTTGTCTTTGTCCGCCGGAAAGCGCTTTTGGTTTGCGTTCCAGTAGATCTTCCAAACCTAGGATTTCTGCTGCATCTTGAACCATTTGTTTGATCTCTGTTTTTGGAAATTTTCGCAGTTTTAGACCATAAGCCATATTATTAAAAACCGTCATATGTGGATAGAGGGCATAATTCTGAAATACCATGGCAATACCGCGATCTTTGGGTGGAACATCGTTCACCAATCGATCTTCGATATATATATTTCCGGATGTAATTTCTTCTAAACCTGCTATCATGCGCAGTGTAGTTGATTTTCCACACCCTGATGGACCAACCAAAACCATAAATTCTTTATCACCAATGGTCAGATCGTTGTCTTTAACAACATGAACTTTACCATCAAAGACCTTGTTTACTTTCTCCAATACTACTGTTGCCATCTATTCCTCCGTACTGCTATTATTTATTAAATAGATACTCCACTGATACTTATTCAAACCGGGGAAACCAGCATTATCGCATCCACCTACTTCATTTGTTATCATAGAAATTGGTTTTTGTCCCGGAATGATTCCGGTTAATTCATAGCTTCCTGTTTGCAGGTTGGAACGTTTAAATGATAATGTTATTTCTTTTTGATTGGAACCAAAATTGTAAATTAATAAAACAATATCATCTTCATATTTCCTCAGGATCGCAAAAATATCTTCATTACTGCTTTCTAATATCTGTATAGTTCCACGTCTTAGAGCCGGATGCTTTTGTCTTAAACTGATCATATTTCGGTAAACATACCATAGTGAATTCGCATCTTCCTGTTCTTCTTCCACATTGAATTCAGTAAAATTTGCATTCAGCTTTTGCCAGGGATCACTTTCACTAAATCCGGCATTTTCACTTGCTGTCCACTGCATGGGACGTCGAATATTGGGATCTGGTTTAGCACCATTCATACCGATCTCTTCTCCATAATAAATAAAAGGAATTCCAGGTAAAGTTAGATAGATCGATGCAGCAAATTTAGCTTTTTCCAAACTGAAGGCAAGTTGATCCATCACTCGATCCTGATCGTGATTTGTGAGAAAAGTTCCATATTGATGGTAGGGATATATCTCAATGATTTCCTGTATTTTTTGTTTCAATTCAATAGCCGATGAATTATTTATTGCGTACAATACAGAAGTTGCCAGATCGAATTCGAAACAGAAATCGAACCTGCGATCCAGATATTGGATCACGATATCAGAACTGTCCCAAGCTTCACCCACAGTTAAAGCCTCAGGCTTTATTTTTTTGTAATAGTTATGAAATTCACGCCACCATTCAAAGGTCTCCGGTACGTTTTGCATAATTTTCTTTTCTTCAAAAATATGTTTCACAGCATCACATCGGAAACCGTCAACTTTCATTTCTTCCAGCCAATATTTTGTTAGGCTGAACATCTCCTTTCTCACAGCTTTCGATTTATAGTTCAAGTCGGGCATACCACCCCAGAAAAGACCAAAATAATATTCATTTCCCGATTCATGCCACACAGGTTGTCCCCAGGGTCCTAGGTAAGAAGGTTTACTGGATTTCCAGCGAAACCAATTACGATAATATGATTTATTCTCTTTTGCCTGTTGAAACCATGGATGCTGGCTGGAGCAATGGTTCATAACAAAATCGACAATAACCTTGATGCCGCGTTTATGGCATTCTTTCATGAAAAGCTGAAAATCTTTATTAGTTCCGTAATCTTCCTCTATCGTTTTGTAGTCGGTAACATCATAGCCATGGTAACTTGGTGACTGGCAGATCGGCATCAGCCAAATTCCTGTAATACCAAGATCAGTTATGGTTTGTGGATCACCATCATTCAGATAATCCAGCTTCTCGATCAAACCTTTTATATCACCAATACCATCCCCATCACTGTCATAAAAACTACGCACAAAAATCTCATAAAAAACAGAATCATTCCACCAGTAGGTTGCTCCCAGCTCTTGAAGAAAATCTTCTGATCCAGATAATATTATGAAAAATGATGATAGGACAAAGATCAAGATTACTTTTTTCATTCTTTCCATATCTTCACTTCCATTTCCGGTTCGATAGAAACTGCATCATCTAGGTTTGTATAATGAGCCAGGCAGAGTTCGGGAAAGACATCATCTACTTCTACAATATACTGGGAATCGATGATCAATTTTGTTCCAACTTCTACTCCCTGATTAACACCCAGATTTATCACAACTTTATCACTGGATATCTGTGTGACCTTCCCCAATATAAGAGTGGATTTTATTTCTGTTTTCAACTGGTAAACCGCTCCAATTTCAGGCAGAGTTTTATTCTTAACCGAATATTGTTTTAATATTTTTTTCTGCGAATGGAATCGTGGTACAAGCATATCGATGATATTGGAATTATAACGCTTGAGCAGAGCTCCATGTCCTCCACCAAAAGTGAACAGTGAAGATGTTGCTTTCACTTCCATAGTGAAGACATTTTTCTTCACTGTTGAAGCTACATCGTGTGCTAACATCAGAATTGTATAACCCCATTCGGGTTGTATTTCACCCAGAAATTTTTTAGGTACTCGTACCTGGATCTCCTTTTTATCTTTGGATCTATAAATTTTAGGAGAGAAAACTACCCGGCTGACAAATGGAGCCTGGTATTGCTCCATGCGCAGTCGAAATCTTTGGGGAATTGATGTGAAGATCACAGCCTTTTCCCAGCCCGATTCTTCATTAATGGTCGCATTTACACCAAAGATAGTTTCTCTGATGCCGGAATTATGTTGGTGATCAGTATCAATATATATCTGGAGCAGGGGAAAAATATAGTCTTCTGGAATATTGTAACGATATTCAAATTCGTCAAAATCCACATAATCGATCTTTCCTCTAACCCGAACGATGAAAAGATAACTGTCTTCTTCTTCTTCAATACGAAACTGCTCGATATCGAATAATCCCTGAGTGAACATTGGATGTTCGGGATATGTTACATTCCCATCACCAAAATCATCGTTTATGTCATCATCGAATTTAACAATGATTTCTCCACTCCATAAAACCGAGATCATTATTAACAGGATAAGTGGTAAAACTTTTCTAATCATAGAATTTATAATTGAAAAAATGCGGGTTGCAACAATCGCAACCCGCTATGTTTTAATTATTTAGAATTTCACTTCAAAGGCAGCATGCAGAGTATTAGATGACAGTTTGTAATCATCAGTTTCCTCAACTTGATCATCTGGTGTGTAGATCTTATGTTCTCCACGCAGCCAGAAATCGAAGCCACCCATATTATAAACCCATTTATGGCCAACCACGATCTGGTTGTAATCGAAAGTGGTTTCACCAGCTACTTCATCAGTGACCATTTGATAACTTGGATACAATTCAAATCCAATAGAATTTGTTAATTGTTTTCCAATTTTTGGAGTAGCAACCATTGCAGTGGTAGCCATATCATCATCATCAATATCACCATCATAAAGGTCTTCCCACATACCATAACCAAAATCAAAACCCCAGTTCCAGTCACCGGCTTTTCCGCTCAGACCAAGATCAATAACCATAGCTGTGAAATCATGAGGAGCCATGTACATGGTTCCATCACCTTCATAGAGATCATCTTCAGTATCTATAGCACCACCAGTATCATCGGTGCGTCCCATATAGTTAAATTGACCTATGATTGTTATAGCATCAAGATCGTGCTGCAGATCCAGTGTTGCACCCCAGTATCCAACAGGAGATTCAACCAGATCTTCACCTAATCTAAGGTTTTCATTATCGCGGAATTCATGTCGTACAGCATTCTGGTCGCTATCCCACAGG
Source organism: uncultured Candidatus Cloacimonadota bacterium (assembly GCA_964578365.1). Taxonomy (GTDB): domain Bacteria; phylum Cloacimonadota; class Cloacimonadia; order Cloacimonadales; family TCS61; genus Tenebribacter. The sequence goes on along the minus strand of CAZOCS010000030.1, from coordinate 2,044 downwards.
AAAGCATTCAGACCGAGACGTTCACCGTAAGTATTGCGCATAGCGTCGATACCACCATTTATCATCAGCATATCATCTTCACGACGGCTGCCCCAAAATGATGTGTAGTTGTGATCAATGTAGAAAAACTGGAAGCTTGGACTGAAACCCATGTCAAGCGGATCGGTTGTACGCAAAGTGAAAACTCCACTAGGAACTCCCACAGAAGCATATTGAGGAACAGGTTCCCAACCACCATAACCATCGATAATATTGTCTTCATCAAGGTCAAGGCTGTCATTCGCAGCACATATGGTGTACATAATATTGAAATCAAGACTCATCACATCTGAAACATCCCATTTGTCTCTGAATCCAAAACCAAAGTTTTGATAAATTTCTTTAGTGGTCATTGAGCCATTTGGATCATCATCACCAACTGAGAAATTTGGGTTATCGGGATCCGTGGGATCAAATTCAGTGTCGGCAAACCAGACAGCATCAAAAGCAAGATCGTGGACATCCATCAGCATTGTGTTCATATTGAAAGCCCAGGTTCCGTCTTCAGCTTTGAAATCACCTGTATTCCAATTCCATCCTTGCCAGTTTGGCTGCCACATTCTGATCAAGTTCCATTTAATGTTTCCCAAATGACCTTTGGCATAGATACCTTTAGAATTATCGCGGTCGATATAGCGACGGTCGGCCATGAACCATTTACTGAAACCAAGTCCCATCGGAGTACCTAGTTGAATGACATCAATAGCTTCAGCACCAGGCATCACATCAATACGGAAACCGCGCAACTTAAACCAGCCTGTGTTAGCATCCCAGTAAGTTTGCCAAGCTGAGGAATTTGCATCCACACTGCTGTTGCCGTCATCGGCATCCCAGATAGTTTTTATACGCAGATATGCTTTCACATATTTACTGATACTGGCATTCACTTCAAATTGAACTTCTGAACGCATGAAGTTTCCTTTGCTAATATCGGATCTGCTACCATTCCATGGATTTTCAGTGTGAGCACCCATAAAACTTGTTCCATCAGTCCAGCGGAACTGATTGTAAATGGACGTTCCTACATCGATCCTAATTTCTGCAAAGGCCATCGACACGAATAATGTCAATAATACAACAACTAAAACTTTTTTCATTTAATCCTCCCTTTTTTGGTTTATTTTGGATAAACCAGTTTTATTATTGTCAGTTTATCTGCTGATATATTTTCGGGATCCATTCCACTTTCCCAATCATTCAGCATATCATATTGAATATCTTTTTCATCATCCGAACCGTCAGCATTATCTACAAACATGTCCATCACGTTGGGGTCTCCAGCACCGTCGGCTCCATTGCCAAATCTGTGCTGGCCTTCATATTCATTTACCCTGCGCATAAGAACGCACCATTCACCGGGAAATCCGGTAGCACTTAACATCAAAATACCGTATCCCCAAGTGGAGATATCGACGTTTTCATCAATGCCCAGATCAGCTTTGTTCACTGTTGCTTTCAAAGACTTACCTATTGGTTTGATCTTACTGGGCAATACGATATCATCTTTCATATCACCTGTCTTCAATTCGATTTCACCATTGATCTTGGGAATTGTGTGCGGATCGATAAAAACCACTTTTTCCCAGGCATTGGCTTCGTCCACCAGAACCTGTGTGCCGGGAATTGTTTCAGTTCTTCCCGAACCGGCAACTTTATCAAAATCTAAGTAGATCTGCAGTTGTTGCACATCCCAGAAATCACCCCAATTAAAAGTGACCGGTGCATTGAAAGTGATCTTGAAATCAATTTTATCACCTTTGTCCTCGATCGATGCTTTGATCAAATCGAATGATCCTGACACATAGATCGGATCTGTGGGATAAAGATAATTTCCCGGTCCTTTGTCATCACCTTTTGGATCCTTAAATTCCAGCTTAGTACCGGAGATAAGAACTGAACTAGTAAATAACAAAGTAAGAAAAATTAAAAACATTTTTTTCTTCATACATATTCTCCAGCCTGTTTTTGGCTACAACTGCGGCATATGCTTTCTCACGCTTCAAAT
>CAZOCS010000029.1:0-25676 GCA_964578365.1 uncultured Candidatus Cloacimonadota bacterium | reverse complement strand
GAGTGAAAGCTCTTGCCGCTGGAGCTCGTAAAGCTGGTTTGGAATTTTAGGAGGAATTTTGGATAAAAGAAAAGGAAATCCTCGTTCAAATGAACCCGAATTTGCAGTTGAAAAGATTGTAGATACTAATCGTGTTGCAAAGGTTGTAAAGGGTGGTAGAAACTTTAGTTTTAACGCAACAGTTGTTGTGGGAGATAAAGAAGGTAATGTAGGAGTAGGAACAGGAAAAGCAAACGAGATCGTTAATGCTATTCAAAAAGCGAAAGGAAGAGCCGGAAAGACAATGTTTACAGTTCCTATCGTTAATGGAACTATTCCTCATGAAATAATTGGTCGTTTTGGAGCTAGCAGGATCATGCTGAAACCTGCATCTCCAGGTACAGGAATTATTGCGGGTGGACCTGCTCGTGCGATTTTGGAAGCAGCAGGAATTCAAGATATTCTTACAAAATCTTTAGGTTCCAATACTTCTGCTAACGTTGTTAAGGCAACTGTCAATGGGCTCAAAGACCTGAGAACAATTGCTCAAGTTGCAAGGCTTCGTGGAAAAACAATTGAGGAGATCGCTGGAAAGAAAATATCTGAGGAGGCAGCTGAATGAAACTTAAAGTAACTCAGATCCGCAGCGTAATAGGCAGAAAGGAAGATCAGAAAAGAACCATTATTGCTCTTGGTCTTGGTAAGATCAGTAGAACAAGAATTCATGATGATAATCCGGTTATTCGCGGCATGGTCTTCAAGGTTGCTCATCTTGTAAAAGTAGAAGAGATCAAAGAAGATAAAGCTGCAAAGAAACCAGTTACTAAGAAACCAGCTGTGAAAAAAGCAATTGATAAAAAGGATGCACCAAAGAAAACTGCTACAAAGAAAGCTGCCCCAAAGAAAACAGTAACTAAAAAAGAAACTACAAAAAAAGCTATAGAAAAAAAGGTGATTGAAAAGAAAGCTGCACCAAAGAAACCAGCAACTAAGAAAACAACAGAAAAGAAAACGCCTGTAAAAAAATCAGCACCTAAAAAAACAGTAACAAAGAAAGCTACACCAAAGAAAACTACACCAAAGAAAACAGCTGCAAGCAAAGCTGAGAAGCAGTAAGAGGAGAAATAATGAAACTTCATAATCTCGAACGTCCTAATATAAAGACAGGTAAAAAAAGATTGGGTAAAGGTCATGGTTCTGGTCTCGGTAAAACTGCCGGTAAAGGACACAAAGGACAAAAATCACGTTCCGGTGGAAATATTCCAGCATGGTTTGAGGGTGGTCAGATGCCTTTGCAGCGTCGTTTGCCTAAAAGAGGTTTTACCAATATATTTAAAAAACAGTTTAGAATTGTTAATCTAATTGATCTTCAAGAATTAGAAGTAAAAGAATTTGATATTCCATTACTTGAAGAATTAAATTTAATTCGTAAACCAAAAGCTAAAGAGATCGCTCCTGTAAAAATTCTTGCAAGGGGATCTGATGTATTTGACAGAAAGATCATAATAAAAGCTAATGCTTTTTCAAAAGTTGCAAAAGAGTTGATAGAAAAGCAAGGCGGAATTGCGGAGGTTATCTAAAGTGTGGAAGAGTATAACTAATATTTTTAAAATACCGGATCTTAAAAAGAAAATTCTTTTCACTGCGTTGATCTTAGTGATATATAGATTAGGAAGTTATATTCCTATTCCCGGTATAAATTCAGACGCTTTATCACAATTTATTGGTGGTGCTAGTCAATCGGGTGGAAACCTTTTTGGTATGTTCGACCTTTTTGTTGGTGGTAACCTTGGACGTGCATCTGTTTTTGCGCTGGGTATTATGCCGTATATTACAACTTCAATTGTTATTCAACTTTTGGGTGGAGTTATTCCATTTTTTGAAAGATTGAAAAAAGAAGGAGCCGAAGGACAAAAGAAAATAGCACAATACACCAGATACGGAACAGTGTTTATTGCAGCTTTTAATGCAATGGGTATTAGTATGTTCTTGCAGTCTGGAGTAGAAGGTGCGGTTCCAAATCCAGGATTTCTATTCATATTTACAAGTGTTGTAACAATGGTTACAGGCGTAATGTTTATAATGTGGCTAGGAGAGCAAATCACAGAGCACGGTATTGGTAACGGGATCTCGTTGATCATCTTTGCCGGTATTATTGCTCGTTATCCAGCTGGTTTTGCACAAATGTTCCAAATGGTAAGGGTAGGAGCCATGAGTATCTTCACGGCTGTTGCTGTACTTTTGGTTATGGTTGTGGTTACAGCTTCTGTTGTTTTAATAACAGAAGGTGTGCGTAAAATACCAGTTCAATATGCAAAAAGAATTGTAGGAAGAAAAGTTTATGGCGGACAGAGTACACACATTCCACTTAAGGTGAACACTGCCGGTGTAATTCCAATTATCTTTGCTTCCTCTATTTTAATGTTCCCTCGTACAATTGCTACTTTCTTTAAAGATAGTGATTTCATGAATTCACTCGTAGGGTATTTGTCACCGGGGGCATTTTTATATACAACTCTTTATGTAAGTTTGATCATTTTCTTTGCTTACTTTTATACAGCAATGGTTTTAAATCCTATCGAGATGGCAGAGAATATGAAAAAGTACGGTGGGTTTATTCCTGGTCGTAAGCCGGGCAAGAAAACATCGGATTATATTAACAATGTACTAACAAGAATAACACTTCCGGGTGCAGCTTTCTTTGCATTTATTGCTGTAATGCCCGAATTTATGTCTAAATGGGCCAATCTTCCTTTCTATTTTGGAGGAACCGGTCTTATCATTATCGTTGGTGTGGCGTTGGATACTCTTCAGCAGATCGAATCTCACCTCGTAATGAGACACTACGAAGGATTCATGAAAAAAGGAAAACTTCGTGGAAGAAGACGCTAGTTCTTTATTTGTGAATGAAGTGAGATGAAGTAGTATGATAACGATCAAGAATAATAGTGAGATCGCCAAAATGCGTGAAAGTAATCGCATTGTTGGGTTGCTGCTTCACAAACTGGATTGCTTCATCAAACCAGGTATAAGCACATATGACATTGATAAATTTGCTGATGAATTGATTCGGAATGAGGCTGGTAAACCGGCTTTTAAGGGATATTCTGTTCCTGGCTTACCTCCATTTCCGGCGGCTGTTTGTTCATCTGTGAATTCATGTATTGTACATGGCATTCCTTCCAAGAAAAAGATACTTAACGAAGGTGACATAATTGGAATAGATGTTGGTGTTTATAAAAACGGGTTTTATGGTGATGCAGCCAAAACTTATCAAGTTGGTGAAATCTCGGAACAAGCTATCGCATTAATGGCAGTAACCAGAGAAGCCCTAAGTAGGGGAATTTCTCAGGCAAGAGATGGAGCCAGAGTTGGAGATATTTCGCATGCAATAGGATCGTATGTGGTGTCGCAAGGATATTTCGTGGCCGATAGTTTAACAGGTCATGGTATCGGCACATCATTACATGAAGATCCGATCGTTCCTAATTTTGGTGTAAAAGGAAAAGGACCAAGATTAAGAAAAGGGATGACAATTGCGATAGAGCCAATGGTTAATATCGGAACTAATCGAGTGATCGAGAATGGATGGGAATTTTTTGTGGCGGATGGTTCACTATCTGCTCATTTCGAACACACCATTCTTATTACTGACAATGAAGCTGAACTTTTAACTAAGTATTAAGAGAGTAAGACAAGTATGGCTAAAGAAGGCGTTATTGAAGTTGAAGGTGTTGTAAAGGAAGCACTTCCAAATACAACATTTAAAGTTGAATTAGAAAATGGGCATGAAATTCTTGCTCACAGCTCTGGTAAAATGCGAATGCATTATATTAAAATCTTACCGGGTGATAAAGTTAAAGTTGAGTTGTCTCCCTACGATTTAAATCGTGGGCGTATAGTATATCGTTATAAATAGGAGAATAAGATGAAAGTTAGAGCATCTGTGAAAAAAATGTGTAAAGATTGTAAGATAATAAAACGTAATGGTGTTATTAGAGTTATTTGCTCTAGTAATCCAAAGCATAAACAACGTCAAGGTTAGATAAGGAGGAAGCTTGGCACATATATCAGGGGTAGAATTACCAAGAGAAAAAAGAATAGTTATTGGGCTTACCTATATCTACGGAATAGGCAAATCCACTGCCGAACAAATTCTTGCAAAATTAAATATTGATGAGAATATCAAAGTTAAAGATCTCAATATTGAGCAGGAAAAGAAATTACGTGAGATCATTCTTGATGAATATGTTGTTGAAGGTGATTTGAGAACTCAAAAGGCAATGGACATTAAACGCCTTATGGAAATTAATTGCTATCGCGGTATTCGTCATAAATCTGGTCTTCCTGTTCGTGGACAGCGCACACATACAAATGCCAGAACCCGTAAGGGCAGAAAGAGATAGTAGGGGAGTGAATAATGGCAAACGCAACTACACAAGTTAGAAAGAAGAAAAGAGTAAGACTTTCATATAATGAAGGTGTAGCTCATATTCATTCCAGTTTCAATAATACTATTGTTTCTTTAACAGATAAAGCTGGAAATCTTCTTACCTGGTCAAGTGGTGGTAAGATTGGATATAAAGGATCGAAGAAAAGCACACCTTTTGCAGCTCAGCTTGCAGCAGAAGAAGTTGCAGCAGCAGCAATAGAAATGGGCGTGAATAAAGTTAAAGTTATTGTAAAAGGTCCTGGTGGCGGTAGAGAGTCTGCAATTCGTGCACTCAACGCAAACGGTCTGGAGATCACATTGATCGAAGATAAAACACCTATCCCGCACAACGGGTGTAGACCAAGAAAAACTAGAAGAGTATAAGGATTATATTATGGCGAGATATACAGGATCATCTTGTAAATTATGTAGAAGAGAAGGAACAAAATTATTCCTCAAGGGTTCACGCTGTAACTCCGAAAAATGTGCTTATGAAAAAAGACCATTTATTCCCGGAGAACATGGCAACTCACGAGGTTTTAGAAAGAGAATGAGTGATTATGGTGTGCATTTGAGAGAAAAACAAAAAGTACGCCGAACTTATGGTGTTTTAGAAAAGCAATTTAGAAAATATTTTAAAATGGCTGCAAAAAAATCTGGTGTTACCGGTGAGAACTTGCTTCAGATATTGGAAACACGTTTAGATAACATCGTTTATCGTATGGGCTTTGCTCCTTCCAGAAAATCAGCCAGACAGATCATTCGTCACGGTCACGTTTTAGTTAACGATAGAAAGGTAAATATACCTTCTTTTAATGTTCGTGCAGATGATGAAATTTTAATTAAGGAAAAAAGCAGACAAATGCTTTTGATCCAGGAAGCCATGGAAGCTTCAACAGAAGTTGACAGCATCGATTGGTTCAAAGTTGATAAAGATAAATTTAAAGGACAAATTGTCAGTATCCCAACTCGTGAGCAGATCCAGCTTGATACTGATGAACGTTTGATCGTTGAATATTATTCCAAATAGTAGATTAGGAGATCTTATATGAAATTCCTAGAGCCGTTACAGTTGCCGGAATCAGTAGTAGTCGATGAAAAAACATATAGCTCGACCTACGGAAAATTTGAAATTGGACCATTAGAATCTGGTTTTGCTACAACAATTGGGAATACACTGAGAAGAGTATTGCTTACATCCATTCAAGGTGCCGCAATACGTTATGTAAAGATAGAAGGATTACACCATGAATTTTCAGCGATCCCAGGATCAACCTCAGATTTTATGGACCTTATTCTTAAGCTTAAAAAACTAGTTATACAAACTGATTCAGTTAGTGAAGAGAAACTTGTTTTAGAGCATAAAGGTATAGGCATGATTACAGCTGCTGATATCCAGGGAACTGCTGATGTTAAGATCATAAATGAAGATCTTGAACTTATAGAAATGACTGAAGATGTTGATTTCAGAATGGAATTATGGATTGGGATCGGTAGAGGTTATGTTTCTGCAGATAATCATGATATGGATGAGAAATCTGTTGGTGTTATTCCAATAGATTCTATCTATTCTCCAATTATTAAGGTTAATTTTGAAATTGGAAATCAACGTGTTGGTGAGCGTATTGATTTTGATAAACTTATTATGGAAGTCACTACTGATGGCAGTATAGACCCCAAAGATTCACTTTATCTTTCCGCAAAAATTCTTAGAGATCTGTATGATGCAGTTGTTCTATTTGAGAAGGAACCTGAATATATTGAAGAAATTGCAATGGATCCGGAACTGGAAAGAATGGAGAAGATATTAGCTACTAATGTGAACGAACTTGAACTTTCTGTTCGTTGCAGCAATTGCCTTTCTGCAGCTAAGATCGATAAGATAGGTGAACTTGTAGAAAAGAATGAAAATGAAATGTTGAAATATAGAAACTTCGGTAAGAAATCTCTGGAAGAGATTCATGCTTTACTTGGTCAATACGAACTTTCTCTCGGTATGGATGTTGCCGGCATGAGAAAGAAGATCGAAGATGCCAAAAATAAAGTTACTACCAAGAAATAAGGATTGAATTATGAGACATAAAGTTAGCGGAAGAAAATTTGGTAGAGAAAAAGGGCATCGCGATCTGATGCTCAAAAATCTTGTTGCTTCCCTTGTAAAACACGAAAGGATCAATACTACTCAAGCTAGAGCAAAAGAGATCAGAAGTCTGGCAGAAAGAGTAATTACCTATGGTAAGAAAGGTACTGTTCATCATCGCAGATTAACATTTAAAGTATTAAAGAACAGAGATCTTGTAAAAAAAGTCTTTGATGAGATCGCTCCTAAGTTTGAAACAACAGAAGGCGGATATACAAGAGTATTGAAAAATGGTTACCGTCGTGGTGATTGTGCCCCAATGGCAATTATTGAATTTACAGAAGGCAGTGAACATAAAGAAGAAGCAAAACCAAAACCAAAAAAGAAATAAGATCAGCTTTATAGACTGATATAAAACTAGATCATTAAATATTAAAGCCCCGTTTTCGGGGCTTTTTTAGTTGCAGTTAAGAAAAATCATAGACAAAATTATTCATTTTTTTGCAGAATCTTCGGCAATCGAGGAGTTATATATGTTAAAGCTAACTATAGATCAAATTATAGCATTGTTTGAAAATGATCGAATAGATGAGATATCAAAAAAGATCAATCTTCTTCACCCGGGTGATGCTGCTCAATTAATAAATGAACTCCCGGTTGAATATCAAATTAAAGCCTTTTCATATCTCTCTTCAGAACTTGCCTCAGATGTGCTGTCTGATCTTCATGATGAACTTCGGGAAGATATCCTGGAAACAATTCATCAGAAGCGTTTGGTTGAGATCATGGATGAAATGGACTCTGATGAAGCTACTGATATTGCTGCCGAGCTTGATGAACACCAATTAGAAGACGTTCTACAGAAGATAGATAAAGAAGATTCCGATGAAATAAAGCAGCTCCTTGTTTATGATGAAGATACTGCCGGCGGTATCATGCAAAAAGAGATCATCACTGTTAACAAGGAGATGAACCGAGCTGAAATGATCGATCATATTCGAGAAAATTATGATGATGTAGAAAAGCTCTATTACATTTTTGTTACTGATAAAGAAGATAAATTGATCGGGATATTAGAAGCATCTAAACTACTATTGTGTAAACCCGAGATGAAAGCAGTGGAGATTATGGATCGGGATGTGATCTCTGCTCCGGTTGAGATGGACCAGGAGGAGGTTGCAGGGGTCTTCCGTAAATATGATATTTATATTCTACCTGTTATCGATAAAGAAAATCATCTACTCGGCAGGATCACAGTTGACGATATTATTGATGTAATCGACGAAGAAGCTTCGGAAGACGTTTATAAAATGGTGGGTTTGGAGAACGAGGACAAAGTGTTCACTTCACCGCTAAGCTCAGTTAGGAAGAGACTTCCCTGGTTAACCCTGAATCTTTTTACAGCACTTCTTGTTTCCAGTGTTGTAGGAATTTTTGAAGGAACAATTGCACGTTTGTCTTTTTTAGCAGTTCTTATGCCAATTGTGGCCGGGCTGGGCGGAAACTCCGGAACACAAACGCTCACAGTGATCACACGCGGAATCGCTCTGGGTGAACTTACGCTTCATAATACATACAGGGCTATAGTTAAAGAGATCTCAGTGGGAATAATAAATGGTATATTAATTGGTTCTGTTGCCATGTTCATTGCCTATCTGTTTAAGAGGGACATTCTGTTGGGTGCGGTTCTTGGTATTTCTATGGTATGTAATATGTTCATTGCAGGATTTGTTGGCTCATCAATTCCGGTTATAATGAAAACACTAAAGATCGATCCCGCTCTGGCTTCCAGTGTGATAATCACAATGCTTACGGATATTGGTGGATTTGCTTCTTTTCTGGGTTTAGCTACTTTGCTGCTATGAAGATACATTCAGAATGTATTTACTCCGGCAGAAGGTGTTTTTTATAATATTCAAATAACTCTTTTGATATTCTAAACGGTTTTCCATTCTTAATAAAAACACCTCTTACAATTGCAGTATTACAAAGCTTGTCCGTACTATTGAAAATTTCCTGCTTCCAAATTGAAGTCGCTCGTGTTGCTTTGATCATTCTTGTGTCTATTATTACATTTTCTCCTACAGGAAGTCCGATCTTAAAAGAGAGGTTGATCTCACTAAGATATATGTGTATACCCTCTTCACTCAAATTTCCAATAGACATGTTCATCTCTTCCAGTGCCTCTGCCCGAGCTTCCTCATAGAGGTGAAGGTAGTTTGCATTATTTAAATGACCATAAATGTCACATTCGTATCCAAATATTTTTCTATTGTATTTCATTGATCCTCCTAAAGCCTCTTTACTTCAATTTATAGTTCTAAGTATGTCAAGTTGAATTAAAACTACACAGTAAAAAACAGTACGCTAATTCAAGCAGCGATAACAAAATTATTGACACATTAATCCAAGGAGAAACATTTCAAATAAAAAAAATAGGTGGGAGGAAAAATGAAAAAAACAATTATTTTTTTAATGTTACTTAGTCTGGTTTTATGTTTAGGTGCTCAGCAAAGTGAGCAGATCAAACAAAAAAAGACAGTTACTGCAACTAAGAAAAAGGTAAACTATGAATTAGAGTATAACAATTTAAATGGTCTTTTTAAGAACTTACAAACCCGGGAACATAATCTTAGAATTAAATGGCAGCAGTTGGATAAAAAACACCAAGCGTTGATGAAGAGTACTGAAACAAATAAATCTGAAGTAGATGCTCTTAAAAAAACTAATGTAAGGCTGAGAGCAGAACGAAAAGATTACAGAGTTAAGTGGGAAGCACTTCAAACAAAGCATAATGGTTTTCAAGGGAAATATCAAAAATTAAGAGCAGAAAACAATGCATTAAAAAAAGAAAATGCAAGATTGAGAGCGGAATTAGAAGAATATAAACCTAAGAAGAAAGCAGTTAAAAAGACCATAAGCAAAGGTTAATAATAATATTCAATTAGAGGAAGCATATCGCTTCCTCTTTTTTTATGAAATTTAATAAAAGTACTTTCAAAGAATTTACCCATGAAAAACAGGGTAAAAAGCTTATTGAACTCATATCAAAAATTGATGGCTGTTGGCAAAATGAGCCTTTACGAAAAGAATTACTTAATGAATTACAAACCTATCTCTCTTATATGAATTATGAGATCAAGAAAGATATTAACGTATTATCTAAAAGAGAATTCCTGGCTTTAGCAGTTCCAATAGAACAAGAATTTGGTAAGAACCTTAAAGATGATGAATTCATTATTTTAAAAAAAGATAAACTTAATCAGGAAAAACCTACAATCCCGCTCTATCTCATTCTGGATGATCTGCGTTCTGCTTTTAATGTCGGTTCTATTTTTCGTTCGGCAGAGTGCTTTGGAGTTTCTCATATTTATCTTTGCGGTTACACACCCTCTCCAGAAAACAAGAAGGTTCAAAAAACCGCAATGGGAACAGATAAATATGTGAAGTGGTCAGCTCATAATTCTGTAGAACAAGTTGTAACAAAATTAAAAAAAGACGGATTCATGATTTATGCGCTGGAAACAACAACAAATGCCAGTGATATTTCAAAAATAAAATTTAAAAAACCAGCAGCTCTTATTCTGGGAAATGAAGCTTTAGGACTATCGAAAGAAACTCTTAAGTTTGCTGATGAAATAATACAAATTCCGCTCTTAGGTTGGAAAAATTCTTTGAATGTAGGAGTTTGTGCAGCAATTTGCTGTTTTGAGATCAGCAAACAATGGTAACGTTTAGTTACTAACAAATCCAATATTTATAGCTTCAAACTTATCTATTATCGTCCGCTTGCGTACAAAAAGTGTGCTATAACGGACGGGAAACAATACACACTAATAACATAACTCTTTGGTTTGCAAGAGATTGCAGTTTGGTATGATGATTGCATCTTAAATAATTAAATATCTCCCGGGAGTTAGGTATATGTTTAGAAATTATATCAAGATCGCAATTCGAAATCTTGCTCGCCATAAAGGATTTTCTTTTATCAATATTATAGGTCTATCCATTGGAATCACAGTTTTTGCTCTTATTATGGTCTATGTTGTTAGTGAGCTTTCTGCAGATAAATTCCACGAAAATGCAGATCGAATTTATAGAGTAGAGCGACAGGAAAAATTTGGGATAACCAGTATACCTCTAATGGATAGAATAATGAATGCGATTCCTGAAATCGAAAAAGGATCGCGGCTAATGCCGTATCCGGGTAATATCAAGCATAATGATGAGCTCACTCCAACACGGCTTGTGTTTGTGGATTCCTCATTTTTTGAAATGTTCACTTTTGAAGCTATAGCAGGAGATCTGACCACCGCACTGGATGATAAAAATTCAATGGTCATCAAAGAATCTTATGCAAAACAGCTTTTTGAAGAAGAAGATCCGTTAGGTAAAGAGATCATCTTCAGGGATGAGAGTTTTACTATAACAGCAGTATTGAAAGACTTGGATAAGAAAACCCAATTGCAGACCTCTGACCTGATGGGAAACTTTCTTAAGCTGCAGGATTTTGGTGAAGATTTTGAAAATGACTGGTGGGGGAATTATGTAACTTATGTAATGTTACCGAAAGGAATGGAACCATCATATCTGCAGGATAAGCTGGATACTTTCAATACAGAGATGAAAGCAATAGTGCACGAAAGCTATCCTGAACACTGGCTGAACCCATTCAAAAACCTTTATTTCGAGCTGGGAAAATACGATCATTCTCTGCATGGAAACCTGCTTACTATCAAGATGTTCTTAGCTTCTGCAGTTCTTATTATTCTAATAGCCTGCATCAATTTTGTAAATCTTTCTACTGCCCGGGCTATAGTTCGAGCAAGAGAGATAGGTGTACGTAAGGTTATAGGCGCCAATAGATCCAATTTGGTTTTCCAATTTCTTGGTGAATCAGTAATACTCTGCCTAATTGCAGGAGCGATCTCACTTGTACTCATAGAAATTTCATATCCGTATTTTGCAGATTTCTTTAGTATGAATGCTATAATACATACAGCAGGAAACTATTTAGTATTTGGTGTCGGAATTGTTCTTGTGGGTTTGATATCCGGTATTTATCCGGCTTTTTACCTGGCATCAAGTATCCCTGTGGAAGTATTGAAGGGTGAGCAGACCAGAGGTACTAAGGGAGCAACATTCCGCAAGATCCTTACAGTTTTCCAGTTTGCCATATCCATCATTTTGGTAGCAGGAACTCTGATAGTTCAAAAACAACTGCACTATATCCAGAACAGGGATCTGGGATTTAACAAAGAGCAGATCGTAAGTTTCCGTATTCCCTCGGAGTGCTATGATGGAAAACGTGAGACATTTAAACAGGAAATTCTTACCATTTCCGGTGTAAAAGAGACAGCATATCTTTATACAACACCTGGTAGAGTTATTTTGCAATGGGGCTATACTGATCCGGAAGGTGAAGCTTATCAATTCCGCACCATTCCAACCGATCCAAGTTTTATTAGTGTTTTCGAAGTACCTATGGTTATGGGTGAGAATTGGAGTTGGGATTTGGATAATAGGCAGGGGATCATTGTAAATGAAGCTTTTGTGGAAATGATGAACTGGGAAGATCCGTTGGAAGAATTTATCTGGGAAGATGTGCCAATAAAAGGTGTAATGAAAAATTTCATCTATCGGTCTCTTCATTCTGGAATCGAGCCACTGGCTTTAATCTATGATTTAGATCAAACCTATAGCATGAGTGTAAAGCTGGATGGAACTGATCTGCCCACAACGATCAAATTGATAGAAGAAAAATTCAATGAATTTGAAGAAGAGAACACTTTTAATTCTTATTTTCTGGATGATGATTTTGAAACATTTTACCGTAATGAGATCAGGTTCGGTCAGATCTTTGGCTATTTTTCTTTGCTGGCAATAATAGTGGCTTGTCTGGGACTTTTTGGACTTGCTTCGTTCCTCACAGCTCAGAGAACAAAAGAGATCGGTGTACGTAAAGTTCTAGGTGCTTCTGTGGGGCAAATTATAAAGATACTCTCATTTGATTTTGTGAAATGGGTGATAGTTGCCAACCTGATCGCCTGGCCCGTTTGCTGGTACATCATGAATAACTGGCTGCAGAAATTTTCCTTCCATACAACAATAAATATTTATGTATTCATGATAGCCGGATCATTAGCTGTTATTGTTGCTCTTATTACAGTGATCTTCCATACTTACAGAGCGGCGTCGTCTAATCCGGTAGAAGCCCTGAAGTATGAGTAGAACTCCCCCCGCCCCCCTCTTAAATCAAGAGGGGGAGATGATCACTTTTAAAATATTTTCAAATCCTTCCTCTTGGTAAAGGGGAAGGGCAGGGATGGGATTCCACTACTTAATTTCAAGTCACAGCTTTCTTATGGGTTCATGCTAATTTGAAGTCAAGTAAAGATTTTCAAAACAAATTATAAACTCGCTCGAATTATTAACATAAATTTTATAACAAAAAGAAAAGTTTGCTTTGCTTTATTCAAGGATTATATTCTATTAGTGAGAATGATTCTCATTATAAATAGAGGGGGAATGATGAAACATTTTATAATTATGATGTTGGTTTTAGTTTCTGCTGTTAGTTTATCAGCAGAGATAATAGTGATAAATACTTCACAGCAGAATTATGAATTCGACCTAACAGATATCATCAGTTTAAGTTTTGATGATCAGTCTATGATGCTGGAAACATCCGAAATGACACACACTTTTCTTTTTAATGATATACTATTTATGGACTTTGATTTGATGACCGGAGTTGATCCGTCTGAAGTAACAATTGCCGCAGCTTTCCAATTGAACCAAAATTATCCTAATCCGTTCAATCCCGATACAAACATAAGTTTTTCTATGGAAGTAGCAAACAAAGTTGAAATAAATATTTACAACGCAAAAGGACAAAAAGTAAGAAACCTGGTTGATGGATTTTTCTCTGATGGTGAACATATAGTGAACTGGAATGGGAAAACAAATGATCAAAAAATGGCTCCTTCCGGGATCTATTTTTACAGTATGAGTAATAGCGGTATTTCCAAACACCGTAAAATGATCTTAATGAAATAGGAGGATAGTAAAATGAAAAAATATATGATTTTTATGTTAATTGGACTTGTGGCAATACTCTCTGCCACAGATATGATAGTGAATTATGCAGATGGGAGTATGGATGCAATTCCAGTAGAACAGGTAGAACAGATAACTTTTGAACAATATGAAATGGTCACAGTTGAAGGAATTGAATTACAGTGGCGCACAGATGATGAATATCTTTATATAAATATTTCCGCTCCCACTACCGGCTGGGTGGCTGTAGGTTTTGATCCCACTAACCAGATGGCAGATGCGAACATATTAATAGGCTATGTAGATGACGATGGAGATGTATACTTCCGCGATGATTTTGGAACTTCCTCAACTTCACACGCCTCTGACGAATCTCTGGGTGGAACAGACGATACTGATGATCATTATGGCAGGGAAGAAGCCGGTATGACTATGCTGCACTTCAAAATTCCACTTGATTCCGGTGATATGTATGACAAAGTATTAGTTCCCGGCAATAGTTACAACGTGATTCTGGCATACGGTTCTGCTGATAACTTCACAGGATTTCACACACTTGCAACCGGAACTAATATTGGATTGTAGTTAAATATGAATTAATGATTTAAGAGATGAAATAGATATTTATACGAGGCTACTCCTAAGTATAAAGCAAAAAAAAAGGACGGGTTGAACCTCGTCCTTTTTTTATCTAGTTTAACTCACAACTATCTTATGAATCAGAGTAGTTTGGAGTTAGCTAATTATGTGTCAAATAATTCGTTAGTTAATGCTATAAAATAAGTTGGTGATTTACGTGTTTGTCAGCAATAAATGGGAAAAGATCTGAGACTCTTCGTAAGAAAGCAAAAAAGATTATCTCAGAGAGACAGATCCTTTCTTACTATAGCGTCTTATGATCCTTCTTTCTTTAGAGAAGGATAGCAGGATGACTAGAATAAAAAAAACGGGCTTTCGCCCGTTTAGGGAGGATACGTCTTTTTTCTTTTTTAGGAGTTTATGAATAATTTATTATGGATGTGCCAATTGGACAGTGAAACCAAGTTTAGCATAAGTCTGCTTAACATCACTGTCAGTTAAAAGACTATTATCTACAACAGCTAGATTAATTTCTGTTCTTCTCCAAAAATATGAGAGTCCCAAAGTAAGGAATTTTCTATCTTCAAAAGTCTCAGAATCCTGCCAATAATCAAATTCATTACCTAATTCATCTGTAACTGTGTAATCTGTGTTCCTTATGTCAAAATCAGTGAACATACCTGTTCTTATGTGCAGTTTTTCAAATGGAGCAAATTCCAACCCCAGATGGAAGTTATTGCTGTCTACAAATTCATCCATTTCAGAGTATTGCTTATAGCTGAAGTCAAATAATACTGATAATGGAATATTGGGTGTAGTATATTTTGTTCCAACCAGTATTTCCATAGGAAAAGTATTTTTGTTATATTCTACAACGAATTGACTGCAATCTGTGGTTAGTTTCTTTTCTACCGGCATTAAGAAAGATAAACCAAAGGATAGATTTTGTAAGGGGGAATAAATTGCTCCTAATTTTGGTCTGAATAGAATAAAATCTAGTTCTCCACAAAAGCTTGCCCAACTTCCATTAAACTGCGGATAAACGTTATTGATCTCAGAATGGTAGATATCCAAATTCAATCCTACGCCAAATCTGAACTTCTCAAGAACATAGGAGATAGGAATATTTACAGAATTGATGTAGCGTTTTTCGGATAAGGAGAAAGTTTCTATTATTTCACCATTGTGTGTATTATATGCTTCTCCTAAATCCATACTGTAACTGCTCTTTGCTGTGTAAATAATTCCGGCTCGCACATATTCTGTAAATTTGTAGGCGAAAGCAGCTGCCACACCGGAACGATAGCTTGTAATATCGTTGCCATCGCTATTGAGATCCGAGAATAAATTTGTGTTGTTTTTTAAACCGTATTCATAATAGATCTGAGCATCATTCTTAATATCAAATGAGGCAGGATTAATATTGGAAAATGAAATTCCACCAACATCAGCAACACCCGCATAACCTTGTCCTGCTACTTCAACAGAAACTAGATTATTAGCATAAAAATCGATAAATGGTTTACAAGTACTTTCCTGCTGATCCAATTCAACAGTAACACTTAATAAAGGACATAATAGTCCAACTAAAATAATCACAATAATTTGCTTTAACATTTTTCAATCCTCCTTGATTCAATGTTTTCACATAATATAGTAAGCAATTCCTGTGCCATTGGTTAAAACGTGTAAATATAGGGGGATGCAGCACATTATATTTAATTGTGGTGTCCGCTAGCGGTCACATTATATTCAATACTGAACAGTATCTAAGAGAATCAAGCTATTTAATTGATGTTGAATTAGTATAAATTTTTGTTTATAAATTGGATAGTACAAAAATTATATTTTTGATGAAAATGAAGTTGAAACTATATCAAATTGATAAAAGATATTATTAATAAGTAATAATTCTATGCTAATTAGCTTGTGAGAAAAATAGCAGAATGAGTTAGAAAATAAAAAAACGGGCTTTCGCCCGTTTTGTGAGACAATTTCAATTTCAATTATTCGGCAAAGATCTTTTGCATTCTCTCCAGGTTCTTTTTAAAGACACTAGAATTTGGATCATCTTCCTTAACCAATTCACAGGCTTTTGCATAGTTCTTTTGTGCTAGCTCATATTGTTCATTATTCTCATACGCTTCGGCCAGACTATCATAAACGTTAGCAGAAGCGGGAAATCTATTTATGTTTTCCTGAAAGACTTCGATCGCCTTCTCGTATTCTTCTTTTAATAAATAATTATATCCTAACATATTTATGACATATTCCGGTGTTTCAATGTCATAATTAAATTTTTCAGAAATATTTTTATAATGATTATCAATAGCTATCAGTCCTTCTTCATATTTTGCTTGAGGTAAATTCCAATCACCATATAGTTTTTCCAGTCCATAATAAACAGTTAAATGAGGGATAGAACCATGTGTTTCTTTTATCATCTGGGTATAAGTGAATTCCAAATTCTCAGGAGATTTAGTTTCGATAAAAGAAACGAATTTATCTATGGCAGGAATATACGGAGGTTCATCACCCAGTGTCATATAGAAAAATTTATTTTTGTCATAACTTGATGGTAAAATAGTTTCAGCTTTTGTTACGAGAAATTGTTCATCCCAATGTAAATACGGGCTAATAGCAATATAGGAATCGAATGTGTCCGGTTTTTCTAAGAAAGCATAAGTGGTGAACGTTCCACCGTATGAATGACCTACCAGGGTTCTATAAGGTGTTGTTCTGAAATTATCTTCAATATAAGTGATCAATTCATCTGAGATAAATTTAAGGAAATTTTCTGCACCGCCTGAAGTTGGAACTCGCTCAATATTTGTTGGCAGAAAGTCCTTTTTCCTATCAATATTCTTAATGGCAACTACAATAGTCTGCGGCATTAATCCCCGCGATGATAGAAATTGTACAACACCCGATACATGAAGAAAATGAGAACCTCCATCCAAAAGGTAAAGTACAGGATATTTTGTGGCTGCATTTTCATATCCGTCGGGTAAATAAACTAACATCTCTCTTTCTTGATCTAGAATTTCAGATTTGATAGTTACTGTTTTACCAAGCGTGATCGCTTCATCTCCTTTTTCTGCCCAGAGCAGGGTAGTTAGGAATAAAATAATAATCGCTACTGTGAATAGTTTAGATCTTTTTTTCATTTTTAAGCTCCTTTCTCTTTTTTCTTCTCATTCTTGAAAAACTTATTGCCTTCCTGCTTAATAAGTCTGCTTCTTAAAAGAGAGTTAATAATTATCTTTGCAAAGTATTTATCAGATTGAAACAGGCAATCGTCTTGAAAGCTCTTCTTCATTTCCTGCGTTGATGTACTGTCGATAATTTCCAGCACATTATCCATTGAGATGCCCTTTTCTTTGATCTTACTAAAAACTTTTCTCTCTATCGGTCGCATAATTTATTTTTCCCATTTAGAAACTTTTGGACAAAAAGATCATTAACACCAAAGTTGTCAAAGGGATAAAATAAATGAAGAAATTATTAGTGATAGTATATTATTGGCCTCCCTGCGGTGGTGTTGGAGTACAACGCTGGCTCAGGTTTATAAAATATCTACCTCAGCTTGGCTGGGATCCTACAGTACTCACAACTATTGATGGAGATTATCCAGCAATCGATGAGACGTTACTTTCTTCTGTTCCAAAAGGAATAAAAGTAATTCGAACCAAGACTCTAACCTTTAGCAGAATGTATGATAGATTTTCTAAAACGGGTAAGAGCAAGATGCCGCATGGTAGTCTGGAAATTAATCCCACAGATCCTTTTTTTAAGAAATTATCAATTTGGATCAGATTGAATTTAGTGATACCTGACGCGCGTAAAATCTGGAATAAGTTTGCATATCAAGCAGCACGAAAAGAGCTGTTCATAAATAAATATGACGCTGTAATTACAACAGGACCACCTCATTCTACACATCTAATCGGCTTGAAACTGAAAAATAAGTATAATATAAACTGGATAGCTGATTTCAGGGATCCCTGGACTCAAATGGGTTACTTGAAAAATGTTAAACGGTTAAATATAACAAGCTTCTTTGATAAGCAGTTGGAGAATAAAGTTGTGAAAACATGTGATGCAGTAATTGCCGCATCGCAGAAGATAATTTCCGATCTCAATTGTTCTCCAGATAAAATTCATCATATCACAAATGGTTTTGATCCAGATGATTATAAAGGATTTAAACAAGATAAAAAGGGTGATAATTTTAATCTGAATTATTTTGGAACACTTCCACCCGAATCAAGTCCTGTTTTAGTCTTGGAATCTGTAATTCAGCTTCATAAAATGGGGATTACGAACATTAAAATGAATTTCTGGGGTAATATCTCAGATGAGGTTAAAGAACAGTTAAATAAGCTTGATGATAGCGAGATCGTGAAGTTTCATAAGCATATTGCTCACAATAGTGCAATTGAGTTGATGTCTAATTCATCAATGTTGCTGCTGATGATAAATAATGTAAAAAACAATGAAGGAATTATTACAGCTAAAATTTTTGAATATATGGGCAGCGGAGTTACAATATTGGGAATTGGACCCACAAGTAGCGAGCCGGCAGCAATATTACAAGAAACAGGAAGCGGAAAGATGTTCCAATATGAACAAGTTGATGAAATTGCAGATCATATTAAAACCATCTATAAGCTATGGCAACAAGGAAAAGAAACAGTATTAAAAGATATCAATAAATACAGCTGTGTGAATCTAACTAAAAAATTGGATGTAATCTTAAATAAATTTATATAATTACGTATGTTGATTTGTCATGATGAGCGGAGACGAACCATGGAAGCATATGTTATTATTATCCCTCGTCCTTCGATGAACTCAGGATGACACGAGCTCGGGTATTGCATTTGAGTAACAAAAAAAGCCCCTCGAATTGAGGGGCTTTTAATTTTATCTTTTTTGCTTATTTCACTAATCCCAGCCAGTCACCCAGCAAGAATTGAATACGTCCGATAAGCAATGATACACGAGCCATCACGGTATAACCAAATGATGCCCCAAATCCGATCATCATGAACCAGATACCTATGTTGGTAACTTTACCGTAAATACCTTTATGCGCTTTTGAGAAGAAGAAATATAACAATATAGTTATTGTTCCAATAAAGATGAGAGCAGTATTTATACCATCAATTGGCAGCATTGCACTTCTCATTTGTACAAGTACAGATGAATGTATTGACATAGGTACCATCATACCAACAATACTCAATCCAAATACGATTGGATATCTAGCCAGCCAGCCCAAATTCTTACTGAATCTGAAAATATAGAGTGAACCCAATAATGCAGGTATAATAATTATGAATTTATGGCTTAAGAAAATTGGTGAGTAAACATAAGGCATGAACACATTTTCATAAACCAATGGGATTGCATAACCCATAGAAACGCCGACAAGTAATGCCTCTGCAAATTTATAGAAAGGATTATCTTTATATAAGAACGAGAAGATACTTAACGTTAGGAATGCTGCGACGAAATTACTTATTGTTTCAAACATGTTTCCCCCTATAATTCCTTTTTCCTGGTAATGAAATAACCAATATTTCCAAGTAAGATAAAGACGATCATCATGATATGAGCAACAGACTGTGCATTCATACCAATACGTGCTTTTTTGTATTTGTAAGGAACGGTATCTCCGGTAATAGGAACACTTGTTTCCTTAATGATCTCTTTACTAAATGGTCTTCCATTAGGATGATCTTCACTTTCATAAGCCGCAAAAACATCAACCAGCTTTTCATATTCAGCAGCACCCTTAAGTCCTCTGAACATACCCATTAATTGCCCTGTTTGTAAATACGGATAATTATCAGCAACCATAACTGCCGTAACACCGGCAGCAATATTAGCACCAAATCTTGCTCTTGCATAAGTGATCCACATAATTGCACTGCCACTTGCGGCAAAGTCAATAACCAAATTCAAGTCATCATAGTTCTTGATGTTTTTCATGATCTCCAGGTTTTCTACTTTTCTTCCCTGAGAATCTGTCTCTACTGCTTTTGCAATATCATCACCCATTCCGAGCATTATTGGTAACCTCAGAACCCATGGTTTATAACCAAAGTTACAGTAATCTACGCCGGCTTGAACATCGAAATCTTCCTTGGCTGTATTAATAGCATAATCTACAAGTGGTGCCGCTGCAGGAAGCCAGCAGATCGTAAAGACTTTTATGTTTCTTTCGAAGCAATGTCTTAACACCGAAACTTCCATCGGAAATAATTCCGGCATTGTAGATGCATCATGTGTGAATGACATCAACAATGCTTTACTCTCATCACCTGCAAAGGAATCAACTTTTTTATAAATATCCTCAGTGGGTTTTGTAACATATGTAGGTGAATTAAATGGGATAAGAAGCGGAATAATAATAGAAAATGCTACAACAATATAGATGTAACGTCTATCAATATTTTGTATCTTATTGAAGAAATTTATTACATTCTTATTCATCTTAGTCACCTCCACCCAAATAAGTTCTTTCTATGCCAAGCAAGATCTTAAGTGAAGTTGCTGTTATTCCAAGCCCTACACCTATCATAATAGCACGTTTTGCGGCAAGGTTGGGAACATTAAGTATCCATGTGGAAGTTTCCGGGATCCATTTTGAGATCATCGCACCCAGTGGAACCTGCCCCAGCATCACGATAACAGCTGCTATAAGAAGAACTGTGGCTTCAGCAGATCTCGCACGGAAAGCCTTATATGCTGCAGAGGCAATATAGAATGCAAGCAAGGCAAACATAGTAGCACTCATAGGCATCTGAACATTCTCGAACAACCACATATAGGGTGTCCCAACATGAGTTCCCCAGATAAATCCTGCCAGTGCAGTAAATATAAGTCCGGATAATGTTATAACACTATATTGCCAGTTGGGAACTTTACGTTTGATCTTGGTTCCATGAACCATGAATAAACTCATAATACCCAGTGATACTGCGAATGGTGATACGGCTTTTACCCAATCCTGGAACCAATCGAAGAAATCAGCAGATATTTTATGCGGGATAAATGAATGTGCTACAAACATAAATCCCATGGTTATGATTATTATTAAAGGAATTTGTCGTTTCATCTATCCTCCTATTTTTTCGGGAATGCATTTATCAGAAACGTGGCATGAACCGTTGAGAATATAGTCCCGATAATAACAAACGCTAATATAATAAATTTAGTATAATCAACTGCTTTCAGAGTTCCAAGTTGCAGCGGTTCACGTGCAAGGTAAGCTGAAGCAGCATATAGTTCTTCTCCGATAAGTGTGTAATCGCAGGTTGTAATAAAGAATGGGATCTGTGTAACGGCATCGGTGCCGGCGATCTGTATTGCTCCGGTTGTACTTCCGGTTTCAGTCATAATTAGTGATTCTGCCCAGAACATTCCCATATAGAAGTTCGTAGCAGTTTTTTCACGGATCATTATACCATTTACACCGGCAACAAAAGCAAATTGAGAAGTAGTGATGAAGAAGACACTGTTCTTGTCGTGTGAGTCAGGTCGTCCGGCTTCATAATGAGCTTCTTTTACTACTTCCTGTGCAATTGGAAGTACTATGTAATCGCGAACAGGAACTAATATTTTAGTATCATATTCAGCAGCTTTTTTGGCAACACGACCCAGTATTGAAAGACCGGCCAATGTTGCCACATCACCGATGCCAGAGAGACCAGGAACAAACAGGATCGGTTTTCCCATTTCAGTTGCACGGCCAATAGCATTATCAATTTCATCAATACCAGCGATTGGTCTTATGTAAAGTTCCTTACCACTTTTTGCCTGACGTATCATAAAGAAAACCATGAAACCAAAGATAAATGTAGCAATAAGAGCCGGTAATTTATCTGACTGGAACCAGTTCGGGATCGGATAGAAATGATCTTTGCCCAAAGTTGTGTAGGTTTCTCTTGCAGCTTCATCAAATGGTAATTTGCCTACTTCTTCGGTGTAGTATGTTTCAGAAAAGACAAAATGTGCTTTTCCATCTGTTTTCACCATCTTATATTTAAATGAACGTCCTGCAATAGTTTTAACTTTTTCCAAGAATTTTAATCTTGCTTTATTACTTTTAAAAGTAGCAGCTTTTTGCAGGATCGGATTGTTCTCTGTAAGATCGATCTGTGCTTGATAGTACTCAATAGCCGCATCGGCATTAGCAATCTCTGCTTCAGTTTCCAACGTGTCTTTTGATGCTGTATAATTTGCAATTTCTTCTTTATATGTATCATTAGATTTTGCAGCTTCATCTGCATAGAGATTTGACATAACAGAGTTTTCTAATTCATCATCCATTCTTACTTGGAAAGTTGGAGTTACAAGGAATAGTCCTTTATCTGCATCAAATTTACTAACACCTTTATAGGTTATGCTTCTATAACTCACGTTATCTACGATCTCTCTTTGAGCTCCGAGTGTGTTTTTTGAAAGTCTCCACTCTTCATTTGAATAATTATTCTTATAAATGGAATAACTATATTTATTAACCTCTTCTCCATTGAGATATAATACCCCCGGCTGCAGAGATTTTACGTCTGGATTAAAGATAAGATCTTGAGTATAAATTTGATCTTCACCTGTGTCTCCATTGGCTACAACTCTCATTTCGAAAGAAATTTTATTAGATGGTTCTTTAAGTGTGATTTTAAGTTTGCTATCCTGATAAAACTCATTAAATTTAGTAATCTCTTTACCTGATTCATCAAAGACGGTAAAATATACATTCTTAATTTTATCGTATTTCACATTTTTGTATATATCGTAATTAACAAGGATCTTTGTTTTATCATCATTAAGGTAGGTACAATTAGTCAGGAAAACAGTCGGCTTTTCCCAGAAAATTGCATTATAATCACCCTTGTCGTTTTTTCTGTCTTCAACATTCCAATCAGTTATTATTGGAAGACTGGAAGAATTTACAATATCAAATGTGCTCAAACTAGAAAATGTCTCATATCCTGCTCTATCTTGAAGTGAAAATACTGCAAAATAATCTTCAATGTTTCCAAAATTTACGTTAATTTCACGTTTTTCATTAATGATCTTGCCATCAATGATATCAACAGCAACCGTATTGTCTGGTGTATAAGGATAACCACAATATCTTTGGTAAATAAGTTGAGCTGGATTTTGCAGAGATGTTTCAAATTCAGGATCTATTTCTAATTGTTTCTGTTCTTCAACATAGTTATTGAACTTATCAATATCAGCTTTATTAACTAAGTATAAACTATGGTTACTTTGATCAGCAGTAAATAATGATCTTATCCATTCAAATTGCAAACGGTTTTTGTCTTCAACATAAACGGAATATAATTGTCGGATCTTCTCTGGTGAGTTATTAATTGGAATACCAATAGTAGGTTCCGCATGAGGCATATATCTACGCGATTCTGTTACTGCGATCACTGTGTAGTAATATTCTTTATCAGCGCGGAGTTTCTTGTATAAACCAGAGAAATGGCGTAATTTTAAACCGGCATATATTGTTGTGCCCTCATCTTCAGTGATCTCAACTTTTGTATTTTTATAAAGGAAATTCTTCTCTGGAATAACTCCAAGAATTCTATAATTTGTAAGTTGAGGTCCTGTTATTTCGATGTCTCTAGGCAAACGCCCAAAAATTGGACTATCATCCGGTTGCTGTTTCTCTTTTTTTAATTTTCTTGGAGATTGAATATCAACAAATCGGTTATATCCGGAATCATAAAAATACATCTCATCCCCGGCAACACCGGTTTTTACATTAACATCAACCTTACCATGGTAGAAAAGGGAATCGGGTGATACACCACGGTAAATGCGGTACTCAATGATCCTTTTCTCTTTTGGCAAAGGTTTCCAGCTTAATACTAATCCGCTCCCGTCATCATCTGGGATATCATCTGCTCTTAAGTTTTCTACTATATAGCTTGATGTATCAACTGCAGCATGTGAAGGGATTGGAGCCAGTAAGAACCCAAAAACCATTAAAAACAGGACTAATCCTGTTTTAACATAGTTTAATTTCATAAACTTCTCCTTTTTATTATTCTCATTACTTCTATTATGAATAATTCTTTCCAAAAACATCTATTTTACCTTATTGTGTCAATCACAATTTTAGTATAAATAATGAGCATACAAGCATCAGAACTATTTGGCCGAATCAGTTGTTACTCCTGAGATGAAATATCTTTGCAAACTTTGTATTGAAGACAGAAATTTATCCATCTCATTTTTTGGTACCGGAGGGCCTGAAACGTTTTTTAGGCGAAGGGGATTTATGGCCTTATTATAATGATAGATAGTATAATGCAAATGGTTACCGGTGGAAAGTCCTGTTGATCCTACATAACCAACAACATCGTGTTGTTTAACTCTACTTCCTACTTTGTATTTTCCATAGCTGCTTAAGTGACCGTAAAGTGTTTTGTACCCATTTCCATGTCGTATGATAATGGTTTTGCCATATCCACCTTTTTGCCCGTTCACAGTTGGGTGGCCACCTTTCCAACCTCTATGAATAACTGTTCCATCAGCAGAAGCTTCTACAGGAGTTCCATAACTAGCTGCGTAATCTACGCCATTATGAAATCTCGTTTTTTTGGTAATTGGATGATATCGGCTTCCAAAATATGATGAGATCCTTCTGTAATTTAATGGTGATTTTAGGAATGCTTTTTGAATACATATCCCTTTGCTGTCATAATATCTGGTTTCTTCTTTGTTATTAGTGTACCGATAAGCAATATCACTATAATTTTTACTGGAATATTTTGCAGCAAGAATATTTCCGGATTTCACAAAATTTCCATCTATATCCATGTTTTTTTCGTACACAACATGGAAGTTATCTCCCTTTTGCGGATCAATAAAAAAATCTATATCCCATTGAAATATTTGTGTGAACATTACAATTGTTGCAGGATCAATTCCCTCATCGCTCATGCCCTGCCATAAAGAAGAACCTATTTCACCTTCAGAAACAGAAATCTCTTTTATCAATTTAAGCATGTCGATCTGGGAGTAGAAAACATTAGAAGTATCTCTTATAATTCTATAATTATAAATCTGATCGGGTCTAAAACTGAGTTCATGAATGATCTTGAGAGAGTCTAGCTTAACTGTAAAACTATCGTTGGGATGGGCACGTCTGAGATTGTAGAGAGAATCTAGTTTATTCACAAGCTTATAAACCAGTCCATTATCCAATCCCTCATCCAGAAGCGCCTTTGCAAGTGTTTCACCCTCTTCAAGTACACCAGTTTTATAAATAAAGGGATCTATCTCTTCAACTTCTTCCTTTTGTTTTGTACAAGCTAAGAATAATAAAAGAACAATTATTAATGTTACAACTTTCTTCATAATTTATTTTCCATTTTTTTAGCTCTTTTGAGATAAGTATGAAATATGTCAAATAAAATCAGGAAACTAGCAAAAAACTTGACCTATAGAGCAATTTGAAAGGATTTGAATAATAATATAAATTATTGAAGGAGTGCTATGTTTAATATAATAGGT
>CAZOCS010000028.1:0-25676 GCA_964578365.1 uncultured Candidatus Cloacimonadota bacterium | reverse complement strand
TTTTCTGTTTATCCTTTCACACCTCCTGCAGTCAAACCAGAAACCAGAAACTTCTGGAATACCATGAAAAGTACAACAACAGGAATAGCAACTAATAATGATGACGCAGCGAAATTTCCCCACTCCGCTCCGAATTCTCCCACCATCTGCCGTAATCCGATTGGCAATGTATATTTGGATTCAGAATCTAAAAATGTGGCAGCTAAAATAAATTCATTCCAGGCTGTCATAAATGAAAATAGACCTGTAATCGCAATGGCCGGTTTACTGAGCGGTAAAATTATTTCCCAGAAAATGCGACTTTTAGAGGCACCGTCGATAGTAGCAGATTCCTCCAGTGATATGGGAATTGTATCAAAATATCCTTTCAAAATCCAAATGGAAAAAGGCAGTGCCGTGGTTGAATAAATGATAACAAGCCCCCATAAAGAACCATAAAGATGTAAAATTTCAGAAATTAAGATAAACTGCGGAATGATCATCAATACTCCGGGAAACATCTGGGTAACCAGCAGGGAGAGCATTCCGGTTCGTTGCCCGGGAAATTTGAAGCGTGAGAAAGCATATGCCGCAGTTGTAGCCAAAAACAGGCTGGAGAAAACCGTTACAAAAGATACAATGATAGAGTTACGCAGCCAGGTCATGAATGGTTTATCATAGAAAACAGCTTTAAAATTATCTAAAGAAATATGATCAGGGATCAAGCTGAGATTAGTAGAAAGCAGAGACTTCCCTCCAAAAGCAACTTTTAATACCCAAAGAACCGGATAGATCGTCATAAGTGTAAATAAGATCAAAACAATATATGTGATAATTATGCGAGTTTTAGAGTGTTTATCAATCATTCATATACTCCTTCGGAAGCTCTGGAGATCCTATTTGTCCAGAATCCATAGAAGAATAGCAGCAGGAAGATCACAATGCAGTAAGCTGCTGCATAACCATAGCGATATTGCTCAAAGGCAATTTTGTAAGCATCTGTAATTAGAAGTTCCGTAGCACCGTCGGGGCCACCACCTGATACAAGATAGATGACATTAAATTGGTTAAATGTCCAGATCGTACCTAAAATAATGGCTGGTATCATAGCTGGTTTCAGCAGTGGAAAAGTAACCTGCCAAAAAGACTGCCAGCGACTGGAACCATCAATAGAGCTCGCTTCATAAAGTTCTTTGGGAATGCTCTGCAAAGCACCTAAGGCAATGATCATCATAAAGGGAAATCCTAGCCAGACGTTGGTTGCCAGGTTTGCCAGGAAAGCAGTGTGTGCCTGTGTGAACCAACTGATCGGCTCAAAGCCTAGTAGCTCTAGAAAGCCATTCACTGCTCCGAATTGTTTGTGGAACATTCCTCTCCAGATAAGTGCTGTTATATAATTAGGGATAGCCCAGGGTAAGATCAGCAGAATGCGGAAAATTATTCTACCTTTAAGCTGCTGATTGTTCAAGATCAAGGCCAATCCAACTCCAATAGAAACGTGAAGTGTCACATTTATAACTGTCCACATGATCGTGTGAACTAGAGTATAATAGAAATTGTGGGGATCTGTGAAACTAACTGTTTTAAGAATATCAATGATATTTCCAAACGAATAATTTTGCAAATTGCCAAAATACTCAATCAGATTCCCACCAAAATCGTTAAGTCCATAATTTGTAAATCCGATTAAAAATCCATATACAAAAGGAAAGAAAACCAGCAGAAACACACCGAACATGGCTGGCATAATATAGGAATAAGCCAATCGATAGCGGATAATACCTGCCAGCATACGCTCGAAAATACCTGTAAGAATGAAAAGGATAAATAAACCACCCAGAATGGATAAAGTAATATTCCAAGTATTGATAGATTCTTTGATCAGTGGCTGCCAATCAGGAGTTTGCAGATCTAATTGTGATAAAATCGGGATTGTAATTCCCTGCAGGTCGGTTTGATATTCCAGAATATTCTGCTTCCAGAGCGAGTGACTGTTTTCCAGCTGAGCAGCAATGTTTCCGTTGATGAAAACTACAAGCAGGATGAAAAGTAGCAGGCTGATGTAGGCACTGAAACGCGGAATGAATTTTTCCAAAGCTGCAGCAAGCAAAAAGAACAATACAATCAAGATCAGCATCAAGGTCTTGTTTGATGCAAAAGTAAGTTGAGTTTGAATTTTAATGTTATAAACTACAAATCCAACTAATTTATTTCCTTCGAAGATGCCATGATATTGAATGTAACTGCTTCTATCTTCTTCCGAACGTTGCCAGATGTAGTTTGAGCCAGCAACTTCCGGGTCATAATTCTTTTTAATTTCACGCTGCCGGTCAAAAATATCTTTAGTGATTCGCTCATCAATTAAAGCAGTATCAGAATGAGCTGCAAAATTGCGCTTTTGAATCAAGGCAATTGACTTTACGTCAGGATTGCTCCTCATCAAAAGAG
The DNA here is from genome assembly GCA_964578365.1 of uncultured Candidatus Cloacimonadota bacterium. Lineage (GTDB taxonomy): Bacteria > Cloacimonadota > Cloacimonadia > Cloacimonadales > TCS61 > Tenebribacter. The sequence continues at coordinate 23,249 of CAZOCS010000028.1, read as the reverse complement.
CAATGATCTCCTGCAGGTTTACCGGAGATTCTTCAGTTCGAGAAACAAGAGCAGTTTGTATTGCCTGAATATCCGTATTTGCCAGATCGAGTGTGTACTGTATGTTTTGATGATGTAATGAATTGATGAGCAATTTACTCATCAATAAATAAAACAACACAAGTATGATAGCAAGAGCTATCAGTCTCCAAGAGGTGTGAAGCTTCATATTACCTCACAATTTCTTAATAAAATTCATGCTGTTCCAATTATTTTATATAGCCGGCAGCTTTCAAAGTTGTCATCACCTTATTTTGAGCTTCATCCAAAGTTGATTTGGGATCTTTTCCATTCACTGCAGCATTGATAGCTGTGGAAGCAGGAGACCACACAGAGGTCATCTGCGGAATGCTGGGCATGGGCAGAGAGTTTTCAATCTGAGCTTTGAATTTCGGCAGATATTTATCATTCTTCACTTCAGGAAGATCGTAAACTGATTTTAGAGCAACCGGCTGATTTCCGACTGTGGCAAAAATGAAAGCAGCTTCTTCACTCACCAGATATTCCATCACTTCATAAGACTCATCTTTATATTCCGATTTAGCAGACATTAAAATGCCTTCCGAGCTCATAAAGGGAATTGCAGGTTTGTTGATTTCGCTGATAATAGGTAATAATTCAACTTCGTAAGGAACACCGCTGATCTCACCGCGGAACCATGGTCCACTGATTACCATGCCGGCTTTACCTTCGTTAAATAGAGTTGTAACTAGAACATTGGAAACTTCTGGAGGTACGATCTTCTCTTTCTTAAACAGATCCTGAGCAAATTGGAATGAACGGATATTTTCCGATGAATTGAGAACAGGAATATTTTTATCATCAAATATTTTGCCACCAAAACCCTGCAGCCAGCAAGCATGATAATAGAAATTAGCAACTTCATATACCAATCCGTATTTTCCGTTGTCAGCATCTGTATGTTTTTTGGCAAGAATGATCATTTCATCAGTTGTTTTGGGAGGTGTGCTGATGATATCGGGATTGTAAAAAAGAATGATCGATTTGAGTGACATAGGCAAACCATAGATAGATCCATCATACAGCATTGGTTCCCAGGCGCCATCGACGAAGTTCCCACTGATATCTTCTTCCAGATAAAAATCGATTGGTTCAATAATGTCAGCTTCTACCCAGCCTCCGATCCTGTCGTGAGCAAAGATAAAAATATCCGGTCCTTTACCTCGCGGAATAGCAGCGGTAATTTTATCAGGAAAAGCATCATAAGGAATTCCCAGAGCTTTTATCTGAATATCAGAATGTGCAGTATTAAAATTTTTCACTACCTGCATGACAGCTTCTTTTTCATTTCCTCGATAGGAGTGCCACAAAGTCACTTCTGTTTGGGCAACCAAAAGGATTGAAACCAAAAGAAATAATAAGATAAACACTTTTTTCATCTAAACCTCCCACTTCATTTTGTTCGAATTAAAAATAATAATGGTGTTTTATCTTTGCAATCTATTTTTAAATATTTTTCATAATATTTTACTTTAGTTGAATCTAATAAGGGCTCAAATATAACATTCTCGGGGAATATGTTTTCTATCAGAACAGTCCTGTTCTCTCTTAATGACATTATTGCCAGAACTGTACTTTCCTCATCCTGCAGAGTGTAGCACAAAGATCTTCGGCTTCCACTCAATTCCATATCGATTTCCTCAAAAACAGGTAATGTAGTCATCTTTCCAGATTCCAATACAGGATATTCATCTCGCAAACGGATCAGTTTTTTTGTATAGTTTAAAATGGAACTAGGATCATTCACTTCTTCCTGCACTGAAATGCCATCTGTTTCCTGGTTCCATACCGGATACCAGTCGGTCATCTCCGAACAATTATTATCTGCACACCATTCCATAGGTCGACGAATTCCTTCATCATATGGATCTTTTTGTCCCTGCATGCCGATTTCATCACCATAATACAACATTGGCATATCATGAATCGTGAACAGAAGGGTCAAACTTAATTTTGCTTCTTTTTCATCCATGCGTGTAAAGATGCGGTTCATGTCATGGTTATTTATGAAACGATTCATCACAGCATGTTCAGGTAGAATCTCCTCTTGTTCATTCATTAGCCTGATCAAAGGTGAGGCCGTTCCGCTGGATACAACTTCTGTTACACTTCCCTGAAATGGGAAATCGAATGCCATGTCAAATTGATCATCAAAGCATTCCGAAATGGACTGCATCCCATCCCAATTCTCTGCCAGCAGCAAAACCTCAGGATTCAATGATTTTACTTCATAACGAAATTTCTTCCAGAATGAAGCAGGTGGACCTTTCACATAATCGCAACGGAATCCATCTATCCCATCTGAAAAGTCTCCATCATTATTTGGGTCCATCCAATAGTGAGCCATCTCGATCAAATAATCTTGAACTTCTGGAATATTCACATTCCAGGCAGGCATGTAAGGATCAAGCATTTCTCGATCTGAAGGACGATGGCGGAATTGCCAATTATGGGCACGTGTATTGGAGTGATTGGTAAAAAAGAACCAATTATCATATTGGGAATCGGGATTATTGTAAGCATCCAGATAGTATGGATGTTGATTTGAAGAATGATTCAGTACCATATCAGTTATAATCCTAATACCGCGTTTATGAGCTTCCAGTAGAAGCTGCTGGAAATCTTCATTCGAACCATAATCAGGATTGATGGTATAATAATCGCTAACATCATAGCAATGATAACTGGGAGATGCAAAGATTGGCATTAACCAGATCAGTTTTATTCCCAGATCACTGTCAGTATCTGGATTACCATCATTCAAATAATCCAGTTTGCTGATGATACCTTGCAGATCACCAATCCCATCACCATCACTATCAGCAAAACTACGTGCAAATATCTCATACATAACTCCTGACCGTGACCAGGAAGGAGGAGAAAAATGAAGAGTTGGTTCGTATAACGGAATATCATTTTCACCAGAATCAACCACTTCATTATCTACTAAATTAATTTTTTTGATTTGCCACTTTTCATCGAAATTTCCTAATGCCAGTTCTAGGAAGCGATCTGTCATTGGATTATAATCGGTGAGTGAAAAGACACAGTAATCCTGTTGTTTGGGAATGAATCTTAATGCCTCATAGCTGGGAGCAGAAACTATCCATAACATGCGGTCTGGATTGGCAGGATTAGGATAGCGATACATGATACCCACTTCATCACCTTCAAATTGCTGATCGGCAAAAATAATTTTATTTTCAGAAATCTCAACCGGTAAATACTCCGAAAGCATTTTCAGAACAGAGTTTGAACCGGGAGTACCCACAAGTATAAGGTTATAATCTTCTATATGTTGTTGCGTCACTTCATGATCTTCCAGGATGTCTATAACATTCTTTGGTTTATCCATCCAGCGTTTGATGCGGAAATCTACAACATTGTAGGCCAACATCTCATTGATTTCCAGTTCATCTTCATCTTCTGTATTCGTTCCCCAAATTATAATGCTCCTATTTTCGAAAAGATCATAATGAGTAATGTGCTTGATCTTGGTTTGAGATGCTTGGTTTGAAATATAATTTTCTAGTGTAGAGGAAAACATAACTGAACTAATCAATAACATGATAAAGAAGAAATAATTACGCATATAAACTCTCCCGTCCATAGATCGACTATGCATTAATGCCCACTATATAATTATATACAAAAAAAATGAATATTAGTGTCAAGCCATAATAAACAGATAGGTTGAAAATATCGAAAAATAAATCTTTTAATTTCAAACTATGGTATTAGTAATATCTAAATCAACGGTAGAGTGCCCATAAATCTGTTTAACGACCTGGTTGAACTTATAAGATCAATGAAGCTGGGAAGATATCTCCATCTGGCTAAAGCAATTGCAAAGATGAAAAAAAGAGGATGTCACAAATTTGAAACAAAATCTAAGGATTGATTAGGATCTAATAAAAATTAATTTTTATCCACAATTTTCACGAACTATTTGACCAAAAAAACTGAATTACTCAATATCGTATGCAAATATCTAAAGGAGATTATAACTTTGAGTGAAAATAAATTGTATCAACTATCAACAAAAGAAGTTTTTTCAAAATTAGAATCATCACAAAAAGGACTAAGCTCTTCAGAAGCCAGATCAAGATCTACAGAATATGGGAAGAATGAACTGGTCACAGGCAAAAGCGTTTCTCCTATCTTAAAATTCCTGGTTCAATTCAAAGATGTATTTATGATCGTGCTTCTGGTAGCTGCCGGATTATCCTTCTTTATCAAAAGTTATCGTGATGGTATCATCATGTTAACTATTGCCCTCATCAATGCAGTGATAGGCTTTATGCAGGAATATAAAGCCGAAAAGATCATGGAGTCATTGAAGAAACTTGTGCAGTCACCATCCAAAGTGTTCCGGGATAGAGAACTCACCGAGATCCATCAGGGAGAATTGGTTCCAGGTGATATTGTCAGTCTGGAGGAGGGTGATAAGGTACCGGCCGATATCAGGATAATAGAATCATTCAACCTGCGCACTAATGATGTTTCCCTAACGGGTGAGTCGATGCCTCAGGATAAGCATGGCAATGCGATAGCAAAAGAGTGCCAGCTGGCTGACAGAGATAATATGGTCTATTTGGGAACAACAATCGCCTCCGGTAATGCACGAGGAATCGTTACAGCTACCGGCATGAATACAGAGATGGGAAGAATTGCCGATCTTACCCAGGAGGAGGATAGCTCCCGTTCACCCCTGCAGAAGGAGCTGCAGAGCGTTGCCAACCGGTTAACTATATTTGCAGTTATCATTGCTGTCTTTTTATTTTTTATCAGTGCCCTGCAGGGATTGGGTATTAACTTCGCCTTTATCTATGCGCTGGGTATTGCAGTTGCAGTTGTACCCCAGGCCTTACCGATGCAGATAACTGTTGCGCTCACCCAGGGAGTAAATCATCTGGCCAAAGAGAATGCAGTTGTAAAAAAACTTTCTTCTGTAGAGACACTGGGCTCAACCAATGTGATCTGTACTGACAAAACCGGAACCTTGACCAAGAACGAGATGACCGTTAAGGAGTTATGGTTTTCCAGCAAATATTATAAGATCACAGGCCTGGGTTATAAACCGGAAGGAACTATACTGGATCAGAACGATAAAGAACTTTCTAAGGAGGATATAGATGAGATCGAGGTAATGCTTGATGCAGCGACAATGGCATCCAATGCAACGATCCATGCTCCCGATGAAAATCATCACAACTGGTATCCGGTGGGCGATCCAACCGAGGCTGCGCTGATAACGCTTTCTACAAAACTGGGAACCCACTCCCCTACAGAAGATGAAGAAAATCCGGAACTTCATGAGTTCAGCTTTGATTCGGTTCGTAAACGAATGAGCTCTATCCGCCAGTTCGGTGATGAAAAATACCTAACCATGAAGGGTGCTACCGACAGTATTCTTGCGGTGAGCAAACATATCTGGCGGAATGGTAAGAAAGTAACGATAACTGCTAAAGACAAGCAGGAGATCGAATCTATCAATGATGAATACTCCCAGCAGGCGATGAGAGTGATCGCGATCGCCTTCAGAAAATTGGATGCTGATGAGAAGGACTATGTACTGGAAGATATTGAAAAGGATGTAATATTCTTAGGACTTATCGCCATGACCGATCCACCAAAAGAGGGTGTGAGAGAAGCTATCGACAGTGCACATGAAGCTAATATAAATACATTCATAATGACCGGAGATCATGCTGTTACTGCCCAGGCGATCGGCAAGGAGATAAACCTTTCTGCCCTAGGTGAAGATGTACCGGTGATTACAGGTGTGGAGTTTACAGGTCTATCTGATGAAGAGCTGAATAAGATCATGAGTGAGAACGATTCTCTTATCTTCAGCCGGGTATCACCGGAAGATAAATTGCGCATAGTAAAACTGTTGAAAAAACAGGATAGGATCGTGGCAGTTACAGGTGATGGTGTAAATGATGCTCCGGCGCTTAAGAGTGCACATATCGGTGTGGCTATGGGCCAAATGGGAACGGATGTATCCAAACAGGCAGCTGAATTAATTCTGCTTGATGACAGCTTTCCCACACTGGTCAGTGCGATCAGAGAGGGCAGAACAATCTATAATAATCTAAAGAAAACAGTTTTAGCTTCACTCACAAGTAATGGAGCAGAATTGGCAGTTGTATTGCTAGGTTTATTAGGTGTAACATTGTTCAAGTGGCCTATCCCGATCCTGGCAATTCAGATATTGGCTATTGACCTATTTGCTGAGATATTGCCCCTTACGGCACTCACTTTCGACCCCGGTTCTAAAGAGTTGATGCATTCTCCACCGCGGAGCCGAACAGAGCATATTATAAATAAGAGAACCTCAACCGAGATCATCTTCTTAGGTTTTCTGATGGGCTTATTGGCATTTCTCAATTTCGGCTTCTTTATCAGGCGCATGGGTATCGTTCTTACTGCAGATCATATTTTATATGCCCGAGCTACGACTATCTGCTACACAACTATTGCGTTCACACAGTTTATTAATATTCTCTCCAGACGCTATGATCTAAAGTCAATATTCTCGAAAAATTTATTCAATAATTCCAAGATGCTCTATTCGATAATTTTCTCGATATCCATCTGTTTATTGGCGATCTATACTCCCGGTTTTAACAATTTCCTTGCCTTTGCGCCATTGCACTTAAGCGATTGGGTCTCAATTATTGTAGCTTCAGCGATCTTCCTCATAGCACATGAACTTATTAAGGTTTTTAAGAATATGAAACTATCAATATCAAGAGGATAAAACTATAAATGATCTTTTCTAAATCAGGATATGAAGAGTTAAGAGTGAAATATCTAAACATTAGAAAAAAATTATTGTTTATCGGATTTGTAATAGTTTATTTATCTTCTCATAATTCCGGTCATGCTTGTGATATGATTGCTCTTATATCTCTCACTGGTTACACCATCTCAGAACAAATGCAAGTCCCTGGAAGTTTTAATGATCCCTATGATTTTTTTGAGTTTATGAAAGAATGTTCACATTCTTCGAGTAATGATGATGGGTATGGTATTCTCTATTACAAAGATGGAGAAGTTATTGTTGATAGTACTCAGAAATGGTTTAAAATAGGTTTCAATAAATGGTATGGAGATGGCACGGAAGATCCTCTGGATATTGCTATTGATGAAATTATGAGCGAAGATAATGATGCTGTTTTTGTTATGGGTCATGATAGAAATGGAGAAATTGGATATGGTAATCATCCATTTACTTTTAATTGGCAAGAGCAAACCTATTCATTTATGCATAATGGAACTATTTATAATAACCATAAAGAAGCAATAATGAATTATTTGGGTGCAGATTGGTTTTTACAGCATCACTCTAATTGGAATGGTCAATTTGGAGATATCAATACATTTATTGATAGTGAATTATTACTTCATTATATTATGAAACATATCATGGAACATAATGGTGATGTGATATCAGGAATTTACGCAGCCTTAAATAATACAAATGTCAATGGCTGCAATTTACAAGAGGAATTTTCCAGTGTAGAGGAAAACATAACTGAACTAATCAATAACATGATAAAGAAGAAATAATTACGCATATAAACTCTCCCGTCCATAGATCGACTATGCATTAATGCCCACTATATAATTATATACAAAAAAAATGAATATTAGTGTCAAGCCATAATAAACAGATAGGTTGAAAATATCGAAAAATAAATCTTTTAATTTCAAACTATGGTATTAGTAATATCTAAATCAACGGTAGAGTGCCCATAAATCTGTTTAACGACCTGGTTGAACTTATAAGATCAATGAAGCTGGGAAGATATCTCCATCTGGCTAAAGCAATTGCAAAGATGAAAAAAAGAGGATGTCACAAATTTGAAACAAAATCTAAGGATTGATTAGGATCTAATAAAAATTAATTTTTATCCACAATTTTCACGAACTATTTGACCAAAAAAACTGAATTACTCAATATCGTATGCAAATATCTAAAGGAGATTATAACTTTGAGTGAAAATAAATTGTATCAACTATCAACAAAAGAAGTTTTTTCAAAATTAGAATCATCACAAAAAGGACTAAGCTCTTCAGAAGCCAGATCAAGATCTACAGAATATGGGAAGAATGAACTGGTCACAGGCAAAAGCGTTTCTCCTATCTTAAAATTCCTGGTTCAATTCAAAGATGTATTTATGATCGTGCTTCTGGTAGCTGCCGGATTATCCTTCTTTATCAAAAGTTATCGTGATGGTATCATCATGTTAACTATTGCCCTCATCAATGCAGTGATAGGCTTTATGCAGGAATATAAAGCCGAAAAGATCATGGAGTCATTGAAGAAACTTGTGCAGTCACCATCCAAAGTGTTCCGGGATAGAGAACTCACCGAGATCCATCAGGGAGAATTGGTTCCAGGTGATATTGTCAGTCTGGAGGAGGGTGATAAGGTACCGGCCGATATCAGGATAATAGAATCATTCAACCTGCGCACTAATGATGTTTCCCTAACGGGTGAGTCGATGCCTCAGGATAAGCATGGCAATGCGATAGCAAAAGAGTGCCAGCTGGCTGACAGAGATAATATGGTCTATTTGGGAACAACAATCGCCTCCGGTAATGCACGAGGAATCGTTACAGCTACCGGCATGAATACAGAGATGGGAAGAATTGCCGATCTTACCCAGGAGGAGGATAGCTCCCGTTCACCCCTGCAGAAGGAGCTGCAGAGCGTTGCCAACCGGTTAACTATATTTGCAGTTATCATTGCTGTCTTTTTATTTTTTATCAGTGCCCTGCAGGGATTGGGTATTAACTTCGCCTTTATCTATGCGCTGGGTATTGCAGTTGCAGTTGTACCCCAGGCCTTACCGATGCAGATAACTGTTGCGCTCACCCAGGGAGTAAATCATCTGGCCAAAGAGAATGCAGTTGTAAAAAAACTTTCTTCTGTAGAGACACTGGGCTCAACCAATGTGATCTGTACTGACAAAACCGGAACCTTGACCAAGAACGAGATGACCGTTAAGGAGTTATGGTTTTCCAGCAAATATTATAAGATCACAGGCCTGGGTTATAAACCGGAAGGAACTATACTGGATCAGAACGATAAAGAACTTTCTAAGGAGGATATAGATGAGATCGAGGTAATGCTTGATGCAGCGACAATGGCATCCAATGCAACGATCCATGCTCCCGATGAAAATCATCACAACTGGTATCCGGTGGGCGATCCAACCGAGGCTGCGCTGATAACGCTTTCTACAAAACTGGGAACCCACTCCCCTACAGAAGATGAAGAAAATCCGGAACTTCATGAGTTCAGCTTTGATTCGGTTCGTAAACGAATGAGCTCTATCCGCCAGTTCGGTGATGAAAAATACCTAACCATGAAGGGTGCTACCGACAGTATTCTTGCGGTGAGCAAACATATCTGGCGGAATGGTAAGAAAGTAACGATAACTGCTAAAGACAAGCAGGAGATCGAATCTATCAATGATGAATACTCCCAGCAGGCGATGAGAGTGATCGCGATCGCCTTCAGAAAATTGGATGCTGATGAGAAGGACTATGTACTGGAAGATATTGAAAAGGATGTAATATTCTTAGGACTTATCGCCATGACCGATCCACCAAAAGAGGGTGTGAGAGAAGCTATCGACAGTGCACATGAAGCTAATATAAATACATTCATAATGACCGGAGATCATGCTGTTACTGCCCAGGCGATCGGCAAGGAGATAAACCTTTCTGCCCTAGGTGAAGATGTACCGGTGATTACAGGTGTGGAGTTTACAGGTCTATCTGATGAAGAGCTGAATAAGATCATGAGTGAGAACGATTCTCTTATCTTCAGCCGGGTATCACCGGAAGATAAATTGCGCATAGTAAAACTGTTGAAAAAACAGGATAGGATCGTGGCAGTTACAGGTGATGGTGTAAATGATGCTCCGGCGCTTAAGAGTGCACATATCGGTGTGGCTATGGGCCAAATGGGAACGGATGTATCCAAACAGGCAGCTGAATTAATTCTGCTTGATGACAGCTTTCCCACACTGGTCAGTGCGATCAGAGAGGGCAGAACAATCTATAATAATCTAAAGAAAACAGTTTTAGCTTCACTCACAAGTAATGGAGCAGAATTGGCAGTTGTATTGCTAGGTTTATTAGGTGTAACATTGTTCAAGTGGCCTATCCCGATCCTGGCAATTCAGATATTGGCTATTGACCTATTTGCTGAGATATTGCCCCTTACGGCACTCACTTTCGACCCCGGTTCTAAAGAGTTGATGCATTCTCCACCGCGGAGCCGAACAGAGCATATTATAAATAAGAGAACCTCAACCGAGATCATCTTCTTAGGTTTTCTGATGGGCTTATTGGCATTTCTCAATTTCGGCTTCTTTATCAGGCGCATGGGTATCGTTCTTACTGCAGATCATATTTTATATGCCCGAGCTACGACTATCTGCTACACAACTATTGCGTTCACACAGTTTATTAATATTCTCTCCAGACGCTATGATCTAAAGTCAATATTCTCGAAAAATTTATTCAATAATTCCAAGATGCTCTATTCGATAATTTTCTCGATATCCATCTGTTTATTGGCGATCTATACTCCCGGTTTTAACAATTTCCTTGCCTTTGCGCCATTGCACTTAAGCGATTGGGTCTCAATTATTGTAGCTTCAGCGATCTTCCTCATAGCACATGAACTTATTAAGGTTTTTAAGAATATGAAACTATCAATATCAAGAGGATAAAACTATAAATGATCTTTTCTAAATCAGGATATGAAGAGTTAAGAGTGAAATATCTAAACATTAGAAAAAAATTATTGTTTATCGGATTTGTAATAGTTTATTTATCTTCTCATAATTCCGGTCATGCTTGTGATATGATTGCTCTTATATCTCTCACTGGTTACACCATCTCAGAACAAATGCAAGTCCCTGGAAGTTTTAATGATCCCTATGATTTTTTTGAGTTTATGAAAGAATGTTCACATTCTTCGAGTAATGATGATGGGTATGGTATTCTCTATTACAAAGATGGAGAAGTTATTGTTGATAGTACTCAGAAATGGTTTAAAATAGGTTTCAATAAATGGTATGGAGATGGCACGGAAGATCCTCTGGATATTGCTATTGATGAAATTATGAGCGAAGATAATGATGCTGTTTTTGTTATGGGTCATGATAGAAATGGAGAAATTGGATATGGTAATCATCCATTTACTTTTAATTGGCAAGAGCAAACCTATTCATTTATGCATAATGGAACTATTTATAATAACCATAAAGAAGCAATAATGAATTATTTGGGTGCAGATTGGTTTTTACAGCATCACTCTAATTGGAATGGTCAATTTGGAGATATCAATACATTTATTGATAGTGAATTATTACTTCATTATATTATGAAACATATCATGGAACATAATGGTGATGTGATATCAGGAATTTACGCAGCCTTAAATAATACAAATGTCAATGGCTGCAATTTACAAGAGGAATTTTCCAGTGGGTTACCAGTCATTAATTTTATATTTTCAGATGGAATATCATTGTACATTTTTAGAAATTCTCGTTTGCTTAGTAATACACTAAATCTTTCTTATGAAGTAATTGATAATGATTTTATTGGAGTTAAAACTCAAGAATCTCTAAATAATGTAATACTCCCTAATACGCTAGTTGTTATCCCTCGAAATGTGGATCCAGTCACTATTGAATATTACAATCCCCAGTTTTCAGCAGAACCAATTAGTGGTTGCGTACCCCTAGTAGTGAACTTTGTCGATGAATCAGATGGTGAACCTATTAGTTGGCAATGGGATTTCCAAAATGACGGCATTTACGATTCTTTTGAGCAAAATCCTACTTTCATTTATGATCACCCTGGAATATTTAATGTTAAGCTGAAAATCAATAATTTAACTTCTGCAGATTCTCTTGTAAAATTTAATTATATTACAGTATCTGACACTCTTCCACCAGAACCAGAAATATTGTTACATCAAAATTATCCGAATCCTTTTAATTCTGAAACTAATATCCAGTTTGATATTAAGGAAAATGAAACAGGTACCTTAACAATATTCAATATGAAAGGACAAGTTGTAGTGTCACAAGGCTTCAACTCCGGAAAGCATAATTATTTATGGAATGCTCAGAATTACAGCTCAGGTGTTTATCTATACAAATTACAGACAGAAAGTGCTACTGTAAATAAGAAGATGCTGCTGTTGAAGTAGAGATCAGTGTAACTTTTTGGATAAGCCTTTTAAGAGGGAAGTATCTTCGCTGAAATAAGTGCAAAACAATAAAAACCTTCCTAGTCGCTACATTCAGTAACTTGCAACCTTGCTCTGCAAGATCTTCCAATGTTGTTCTTTCATTGCATTGAAATCAAACAAGGAAACTCCATCAGCACCACTGTTTACGGCAAATTCAATTGCCTGTTTCAGTTTATCTGGTACAATAGAAGGGATATACAAACCACTGTGCAACTCTGTAGATTTCAACAACTGTTTTCCCTTCCGGGTTTCGTTTCCGATCCAATCGAGATCTTCATTATAGCAAGAATGATATAGCATCGGATAGACAGCATCAAGTTTCCATTTATGCCACTCTTGCCGTACATTTTTCTGCATGATCTCAGGGAAAACGGCAGCCGTTGCTTTTCTATTATAGGTATGAATTATTTTTGTAAGCATGTTTACAATGTTTGTGATACTGTCGTAACGAAATTGCAGCCAAGATTGATCTTCAGATGGATTTAGCATATCAACTGGATCGTTCCCGGATCTCTGTTTGAAAGAAGACCGGCAGTGTTCACAATAACAATAATCAAATTGTGGTTCTTCCCTGGTTTGAATTAGTTTATAGTTCGGCTGTAAACCGACCGGTAAGATCACATCACAATATCGGATGTAATCCAGGTGAACTCCAGTTAACTCTGAAATTTTACAGAGTTTATTAACTCGTTCTCTTAGATATTCTTGTACTTCAGGATGAGTGGGGCAAAGCCATTTGTAATATCCCACATATTGTGGATGTTCGTGCGAACGCTCTCCTAAACCATTTACCGTGAACCAGTCGGGATGTTGTTTGATGATATTTTCATCATTACAGATCATAGTGAAGATCCAGGCGTGAATTTGAAGATTGAAATCATCAGCATATTTCAAAGCATTTTCCAAATCTTCTATTTTACCACTCAGGAAGATATTTGAGATTCCTGCTTTTTGTAATTTAGTGAAATCAAGTTTCCAGTCATTTTTATTACGTTCTCTGCTATTCATCCAGATCGAGTATTGCATATCTTAAACTATCCTAAACGTTCTAATCTCAAAAGGTTTGAATTGCAATTTGATATTGTTTGCTTTTTCACAAATTTGTTCTAGAGCATTTTCCAACATATCTGTTTCGATTATCTGCTCCCATTCTTCAGCAGTTTGGAAGGTAATTTTGGTAAATGTTCCAACAGTTTCATACATACGCACAATAATACCATTGTCATTTTCAGCTTTCTTGATAACTTCCAGTTTCACATTATTTCCTAGTATATTATAGAATGATCTTTGCCTATTTTCAGGAAGTTCTGATACCGGGAATTGTATAAGAGGACTATTTAAATTGTGTGCTAATTGCAGTGTATCAGATTCAATGAGCGTACCTTTATGCGGATAATAACAGAAAGTAAATTCGTGCAGGTGCTGATCTGCTTCTTTGTCTGTATCTTTAGGGCTTCGCAGTAAATTTAAACTCATAACATTTCCCTTGATATAATGTCCATATTTGCAATCGTTCAAAATAGCAAAGCCATAATCTGGCTGGGAAAGATCGGCAAATCTATGACCTGCAACTTCAAATTTTGCAGCATCCCAACTTGTATTGGAATGTGTAGCTCGCTTCAATGTTCCATACTGAATTTCATAGGAAGCCTGAGACGAATAAATATTGGGCTGTGCAGAAACGCGCAGCATCTTGTGTACTTCTTTCCAATCTACTTTATTTTCAAATTTAATTAATTTTGAGTCTTTTGTGATCGTTATTTTTTGCTCTATAGTTGAATTCCCAATTTTAAATTGTTGAAGTAATATTGCTGATATATCTGTTCTATGAATTATTTTGGAAGAGATCAATAGTGCCTTTTCCGGAGTTGTATCGCGATAAAAATGATTCACATCCCACGCTCCCCAGTTATTCGGTTCATCTTCCCAAAGCAATAATTCATTTGCTTTTCCTGCCAAAATTTCTCGTTTTTCTAACTTGTCATACATCGAGACAATTGTTCCATCTTCAGCAAATTCTATTTTGATCAGTCTATTTTCCAGAGAATTCTTAGAAGCTTTCAGCAATACATCTTGCTGTGGGTATGCCATATCCACGCTTTCTAATAAAATGCAACTGTATCCGCAGGGAGGAAGCTCGATCTGGTAATCTATCACACCGTTCTTTGCATTTGTAATTCCGCTGGATGTTCCATCACCAATCCAATATTGGCCATCATCTACAACTAATTGAATAACCTCTTTTCTCATCCATGGTTGCGAATTATAGACTACAAATTTATCAGTTCTCCTTCCCTTCTTTCCGTGTAGTTTGGAAAGTAATTTTGTTTCTAATTTATCAAGTTTATCCAGATTTTTTCTGCTCATATTGTTGGCATCTTTATAGACCCAATTGATAGAAGAGCCGGGTAGAATATCGTGGAACTGATTGAGAAGTGTATTTTTCCAGATCTCATCTAATTCCGATTGTTGGAAATCTATCACCAGTGAACCAATAAATTCGATATTATGCAATTTCTGTTCAAGTAAGCGATTGTGCCTTTTCATCAAACCCTGAGTTGTGTATGTTCCACGATGCAGTTCCAGATATAATTCTCCACTCCAAAGAGGAAGATTTTCTTTAGGAATTTTGTCTATTTTTTTATAGAAATCATCGGCAAAGGAAAACTTGAATTTAGGAGTTCCTTCCAGATCTTGCTGACGTAATCCCATTTCAATATGATGCGCAGAAGGTCCTCCCCCTCCATCTCCAATTCCATAAAGATTTAAAAATTCATCTGAAATATCAGATTGAGCATAACGGTTTTCCGATTCGATCAGCTCTTTGGGAGTATTACTTAGGTTATAATTATTTGTAGGAAGGAAATGTGAAAGTATACGGGTTCCATCGATTCCTTCCCACATAAAAGTGTGATGCGGAAAAGTGTTCGTTTCGTTCCAGCTTATCTTTTGCGTCATAAAATATTCGATTCCACATTTCTTTAAAATTTGCGGAAGTGCAGCACTGTAACCGAACACATCCGGTAGCCAGAGATCTTTCACATCTTTACCGAATTCCTCTTTATAAAAGCGTTTTCCATACAAACACTGACGCACCAGAGATTCCCCGCTTGTTAAATTCATATCCGGCTCTACCCACATTGCACCTTGAATTTCCCATCTATTTTCTTTCACAACTTTTTTGATATTTTTATATAGTTTTGGATAGTGCTCTTTCATCCATTCATAAAGCTGTGGTTGGGAAGCTCCGAATTTATATTCGGGGTATTTCTCGAGCATTTTTAGAGCGGTGGCAAATGTCCTTCCACCTTTTCGTATAGTTTCACGAATGGGCCAGAGCCATGCAAGATCAAGATGAGCGTGTCCAATGGAATAAGCAGTTAGCGCACTGGCATTTGCTGGTTTGGAAAGAAGTTTTTTTGTAATTTGCAGACATTTATTTATCCCTTTTCCATCATCCCAATTATTGCAGATTTTATTTAAATCATAGATTATCTTATTCCTGCGCGGAGTTTTTTCCTGTAGAGTTTCAAAAAGCGAGATCAATACATCGAGATCGTAGGAAAGTTTGATGATCTTGCTATTTACACTTACGATTTCTATTTTTTTTATCTTGTACTGATCATCCCCTGCACCAAAAAGATTATTCGCTCCAGCTTCCAGCAATAGTTTTACTTTTTCCCCACCGTTTGCCTTTTTATAAAGTGGTATAAATTCCTTAGCAGAACCAAGATACCAGTGAATTTTATTGGTTAGTCCAAGAGTGGGTGAACCATTATCCCATAAACATGCTTCTCCATCTACATTGATGATAGCTCCAACTTCTTTACCCTTTGCTTTGGCTGGTATTTTTCCTATAAATCTGAACCATGCACAACCCCATAGATCTCCCCATTTTTCACCTTTACTTATGGATGTGTATTTTGCCTTTACTGCATTTTCATAAGGAATTGGGGTTTTCTTATTGTAGATATATTCCGCTTTTAAGTCAGCAAGTTTTGTGTATTGTGTTGCTTTTATAGAGTCTGAAAATCTTTTGATACGCTCGATATAAATTTTTTCTCTCTGCATTTTTGCTTCCTTTTATTTTATTGCCACAAAGACTATTAAGATAGGTAAATTGTTCATCTATTCTATTTCTCTGTTGGCACCACGATTCCTTTAATAATAATATTCTGGAAGAATACAAATACAGCAAAAGTGGGAATAGCTGCAATCACCAATGCTGCAAATCCAACTCCGGCACAACTACGCTGCATAAGCTGATAAATATGTACCATCATCGTCCACATATCCTGATCCTGACACACAATGAAAGCGAACATAAAATTTCGGTAGGCAGCATTAAAAGCACCGAGTGCAATAACTGCCATTATCGGTTTAGAAAGGCTCATCGCTATCTTCCAGAAAATACGCACTTCACCAGCCCCATCGATAGTTGCACTTTCAAATAGTTCTTGTGGTAAGGAATCAAAGAATCCTTTTAACAGGAAGATGAAATAGCCATCAGCCGCTGCCGGTAAAATAAGTGCAAAGAATGTATTGAGCATATTGAATTTTTTAAGAAGCAGAAAATTTGGAATTCCCATCACCATTGGTGGAAAAGCCATTGTGAGCATCAGAATTAATATTATTTTATAAGATGCCTTCAATTTGAATCTACTCATCGCATAAGCTGCCAGCGGATTTATAATGAGAGCAGTTATTATTGCCAGTAAACAGTAGATAAGCGTATTGACTATTGCGCGTCCGTTGTAGAGCATTACATCGAGTACCATAACATAATTCCGCTTGGTGAATTCCCAGAAAATGTTTTTTTGATGCTCTTTAAAAATGTGATAATCACTAGCTCTGAAATCAAGATCAATACTTTCAAAATTATTATAAATTAATCTATATTCTTTATTCAAGTTTTCGATAGAACCATACTTATTTTTCAGGAAATCCTGCCAGTTCGAATTTTCAGCTTCTACATCAACTTTTAAAAATTTTCCACTGACTTCATTCTGAACAAAATTCAGCCAAGCTGCTTTATATTCTATGTCCGCAGGGATCTGTTTTGCTGGATATACATTCAATTCCAGCTCGTAATCTGTTCCGTAATGACGATTGAATTCAGACAAATTCAGATTGCCATCTTTACCTGGAAATATTTTTCTCATATGATCTAAAAACTCTTTCTGACAAGTCATCATCAAACCTTTGGAAGAGTTTTCAGAACTCTCGCGTACAAAAATTAACCAGTCCGTTTTTAGTTTAAGATTATATTCAGGGATATTCTCAGTTAAAGATATTTCAGAAAAATCATTATAGCCTTTGCCATAGTTTTCATTTAGATCACTGATGTGCTTATATTTCTCTTTCAGCCAATTACGATAATCAAGTTCAATACTCTTCACATAAAGGAATTTTGCCGGAACAATATTCTCGATAAAAAATGCCCAATCCACTAAAACTGCTCCAGAGGTAGGGATCTTATGCAGAAGCTCAATATCAAAAAAGTTTAAAAACTGCGTTTTGTAAGTTGAGTTCAATAATGAGATATCATCATATTTATCTTTTAGAAAATTTACATACAACTCTTCCGCTTGTTTATCTATTCTAATATGCTGAATATTCAGGATATTTTGCACATAATTGATCCAGTGTTTCTGTATTGGTCCATTGGGGATCTTCTGCGATAAGATCACGTTATTCCAAGAGCTATAATCTGTTCCCAGGGCTTCATTCATCTCTTCTAATTTTCCCCTGTAAACAGGATTTAATTCATTGGCAATGAAATGACCGTCCAAACTAGCAAAAACACGATCCTCTATTGGAAGGGAAGAACGAAAATCTCTATATCTATCCAAAAATCCTGAGAGATTTTCCGAAAAATTCCGATTCAATATATCACGTTCTTCGAGTCGAACTTCATCCCAGGTAAGAACGGAAGTTCCATATTTTTGATTAAATTTTGCCAAATTATTTCCGCTTTCTTCCTTCATCAAATTACGGAATATTCGTTCATTCCGCGGATAAACTCCCCGACCAAATTGCTCGGAAATATAATAATCAAATCCGGTGTGCTCATCTATATTTTTGTCTAGGAATTCCTGCCAATCTTTGAACATTTTTTGGGATTCATTTTGTGGGAATTTCAAGAATTCAAAACCTCGAAATCTATTTTTATATTGTTGGATCAGCAGGTTTGATTCTTCATTCATCCTCGATTCAATAAATTTGCGGTACAACATCTCATCATCGAAGAAATATTGTGGAACAACACTGAATTTCTTTGCATCCACGTTGCTTTTAAAAGAGGATGAAACCATCACCATAAATGGATAGATCATCGTTATTGTACCAATAAGCAATATAAGATGAATTGAGATATTCAAAGACATTAGTTTGGCTGATCTTCTGCCAACTTTTCCAATAATGGGCATAATTTTGTTCCCAATCCCTTAACTAGGAATTGGAATCTCCCGTTGTTTTAAATTCCATTTTAGATAATTTCCTCAATTGAAATACTGTGAATCCCATTAGCATCATTCCCAGCATCCACGCCATCGTTGTGGCAATTCCAAATTTTAAATATAGATATGCTTTCTCAAAAATCAGCAAATCAGCAACTTTTGTCGCTTCGTTTGGTCCTCCAAAAGTCATTACCAATATAAATCCACTTTGCTGAGCAGAAGCTATAAAAGCTGCAATAAACTGTATTGTTATGAGAGCTTTCAAACTTGGAATAACAATGTGTCTGATCTTTTGAAAAAAGCTTGCACCGTCAATATCAGCAGCTTCATAGTTTTCATTTGGAATTCCTTTAAGTGCCGCCAGATAGATAAGACATCCGGGGCCTACGCCTGCCCAAATAGTTGGCAAGATCACACACAGCATCGCCAGTCCTTCATCACGGATCCAACGGCTTTTTTCTAAACCGAACCAGAGCAATATTTGATTCAAACCTCCAGCATCCGATGGATCATACAAAAGTTTCCACAAATAGATCACGATCACACCACTAATCACAGCAGGTAGATAATAAATAATGCGATAAACAAGTTTACCATGGGATACTTCCTGCAACAGAATCGCTAAAATTATTGGTGGAATAAAGCCAAGACTCAAAGATAGTGACATATAATAGAGCGTTTTACCCAGAGCAGCCCACCAAACTGGATCAAAAAGAACATCGGCAAAATTCTGAATCCCGTTAAACGCAGAAGCACCGACGATATTATAATCCTGAAAAGCCATTATCGAGCCCATAAACATCGGAACATATTTCCACATGATAATGGAAGCGAGTGCAGGAACAAGCATCAGGTAGGCAAAATAGTATTTTTTCTTCTGCTGGATCTTTTGCTGATGTTTAACCTCGGGTGTGAAAATCTTCCAAACTTTATACATTGCGATCAAAAAGATACCAAAAACAAAGAAAGCTACAATAGAGGCAATCCGGTTTCTGCGAGTTCTCTCGCTCAGGCTCACTTTGCCGATCATCTTCTCATTTGTCCGCTGGGCAGCAGAATCTAAAATATCTCTAATTTTAATCCGCTTTTCATTACGGGTTGTTCCTAAATTACCGGCTTCTTCCAATGAAATACAGTTATCTATGGGATAAGTCATATATTCATAGATTTTCTGGCAATTACTACCGTAAGGTTCCGGCTTTCCATTCTCTACAGCTTCTTCAAAAGTATGCAGCCAACCGGGAGGAGTATATTTTAAATATTCTTCATAGCCATATTTTTTGAGATAAAGTGGATTCTGCATTTTTCCAAAACCGGCATCGATCATTACTCTCAAACGGATTTTGCGCGCCTCTTCACTATCGTAAAATTTTATATAATTCCAGGCAGCTTCTCTTACTTTTTGCGGATCACGATCACCAATTCCACCATTATTTGATTTACCGGCACCCGAGAAAATACCCATCATTCTGCAGTTAATTTCTGAGCCTCGAATTCCTGTAGGTCCTTTGGGAGGAGGAGCAACTCCATAAAGGTTAGGGTCGAGTTCACCACCAAGAGTTTTCTCGTTCATATAGGTCATCATCATCCCGATCTTACCTTCACTGAAAAGCCGACCGTAATCACCTTCACGAATCACAAATCCACGCTGTTTTTCTCCTTCAGGATCAAGCCAATTGGTAGTAATAAGCTTTAAATACATCTCCATTGCATCCACCCCGGCATCACTATTGAAGCTAGCATACCAGTCACCATTATCTCTTTGCAGAACTGCATCACCTCCGGCACTCCAGAGGTAGGTGATCCAATCGTATGAAGCTTGAGGACCTGATGCTAGATAAAGGCCATATATACCTTCGGACGGGATGGTCATTCTTTTGGCATAATCATAAAGTTCATTCCAATCTTCCGGTGGATCATCAGGATCGATCCCAACCCGGTAAAACAGATCCTTACGATAGATCATCACACGAACTAAGGTTTCATACGGAAGCATCCAGACTTTTTTATTTTCATCTCCAGTTTTCTGTCGATTGATCACCGGCCATACTGGAGTAGCAACTCTCTCTTCCAGTATATTCTCTTCTTCATTTTTGAGAAATTCATCCAAAGGATATAAAAAATTGTTCTGGATATATGTATCGGACTGACGGAAATTAATATATAAAATATCGGGAGAAACACCACCGGCAATAGCCATTAGAGGTTTGGAATCAAGATCCATTCCTTCAATACTGATTCCGGAGAAAGAACGTAGCTCGATATGAGGATATTTCTCTTTGAAAGCTTTGATTACAGCCATATCAGCTTTGGCAAAAGCATCTGTTCGTTTAGGATCGGGGAGTTCAAAAACCTTTAATATAACTTGATCTTCAGAGAAAAGATTAAATGAGATTATCATTAGAATTGCAAATATTAATAATCTATTCCCTTTTTTTTGAATCATTTCATATCCTCGTTTTGGTTATGAAGGCAAACTTCGTCACCAAGTTCTTTTCTACCAGGTTCTGCCTTCACTGGAAATATGGAACTCTTTATCCTCAAATTTTATTACTGCTTCAAAATAATTTGGTGTAATGAAAATTTTAAGTAGGAATCCTTCAGGAATGTCAACTTTCAAAAGTGCCACATCATCGGTAAATTTGCCATTCTGCATTTGGTAAGTTCGTTCTTTATAATATATCTGCCGTAAAATCCATTTGATGTTTTCATCTGTGTTATATTTGAAACTATCTTTTTCTGAACCGACCTGTTTTTCACTAAATTGTACAAACCCCCACATTTCGGGATAGTGCATATTAATGATCCCTTGCGGACTCCATACCCAATTGTGTTCCGGTTTCTTTAGTTTAGAATACTCAGCATCAATGATTTTTGTGTCCCAGTGCACACGTGAAAAATTAACTCGCCATTGATCACTCTGCAAAGGTGGACATTGTGTTGCACATTCTTCCAGAACCTTCCAGGGGTAGGCTATCTCAACACTCCAGCTAACATCTTCATTAGTAGGGTCATTCAAGGTTCCATCAATATGTACAGCTGTTTTGATTCCCTGAATATCCCAGGAATCAAGAACTTTACAGTTCTGTTCCCGATAAGGTTGAGATAGAAAAAGATCCCAAATCGTATTAAATGCATTTATCTCAAACTCATAATAATTGTGCGTATCTCCATCAGGATCGATGAAGATTTCAAAATCATTATCAAAATATATTACCGAATCTCTCTTTTTCAGTTTAGCCCAAATATGAGGTTCGTGCATCTCACAAAAGAAGTAAAAATAATCATCATCCCATAACATTTTTACATTTGTTTTCAAGGTTGGAATTGGTTTTAAATCTCCTTCAATATCTACAAAATCATCTGTCCAATCTGCTTTTTGCCAAGCAATTTCATTCATCTTTCCATCAATCTCAATTGGAGAATCTGTTTTATAACAGATATAGCTTTTAGGTTGGAATTCTATTTGTGGCTCAGGAAGAAAATCTACATATGGTTCTAATGTCATAAGCAATATTGGTACAAATAAAAAGATAAGAGATGTTCGCTTTTTCATGTCAACTCCTCTTTTGCTGAACTAAGTAAAATACCAAGTTAAATCTCATAGCATTTTCCGATCAATTCTTCTACGGTAGAAATGGCCAGACCGATGACAGTATCGGCGGCACCGTAATATAAATTTACTTTACTCTCCATTTTGGCGAATCCATTTTCATCAGATTCATCAACAATTAATCCGGTTGGGAAGATCACGTTTGGTACCTGCCCCACAGTTTCATAAAGCTCTCGTGGTTCCAGAATATTGAATCTTCCTCGTGCAATGACCTTGGAAGGATCTTCCAGATCGAGCAGCATGATACCCGCCTGATAGATAGGTTGATAATGCATGGCAATTCCATGATAAACACAGAGCCAGCCTTCAGTTGTTTTAATTGGTGGTGGTCCCGCCCCTATATGTTCATCCCAATAATGATTCCTACCAGAGATTATTTTTTTAACCGGTTGCCAATTGAATAAGTCAACCGATTCTGAAAGCCAGATCTCACTACCGGTGAGCGGTCCATCTTTGATCTGGTTTGTATTTGGTCTATCCAATCGTAGATATTTTCCCTTCACTTTTTCAGAGAAAAGTACACCATTTCTATTATCTTCGTTAGAAACAATCCCTAAGAATTCAAACTTTTTAAAATCAATTGTCTTACCAAGACCCAAAAAACAGCCTGACTCGATATCCATTGCAAACATTATATAATATTCTTTCCCGATCATTGTGATCCTGGGATCGTATAAATGGTAAATTTTATCTTTAACTTTTTCCAGCCCTTCCCATTTAATGGATTCATTAGCAACATCAAAATGGATACCATCATCACTTTCCGCCATTATGAAATAAGTTTCCCTTGCTCTATTCTGCACACGCAGCATCAAAAGAATTC
>CAZOCS010000027.1:340-25830 GCA_964578365.1 uncultured Candidatus Cloacimonadota bacterium | reverse complement strand
CTACATTTCGTTTTAGCGATAACAATTATGAATTTATTGAAGAAACGATTATAAATAACTCAGGCATCGATGATGAACTGTCTACTATGGGCAGCACATTGCGGAATTTTCCCAACCCTTTTAATCCTTACACAACGATTTCATTTGAATTAAACTCTGAAGATACAGATAACATTGAATTGATTATATATAATTTAAAGGGGCAAAAAATCAAGCAGTATTCAATATTGAACAGTCAATCTTCAGCTAATTGGAACGGAACTGATGAGAATGGTAATTCGGTAAGTTCAGGTATCTATCTCTATAAACTCCAGGTTAATGGAACAGATGTTGCTTTAAGTAAATGTATATTATTGAAGTAATTTTAAAATTGATCTATTAAAAAAACGGAGGAGTTTATGAAAAAGTTTTACATTTTGATCCTGTTATTAATTTCAATTAATTTATTTTCTCAAGATGTTGAGGAAGATTGGGTAAATTTTTATAATCCATATCTTGCACGGGGCTCAGAAACTCTGGTAATGGATAATTCAGAAGAATTCGTTTATATTTCAGGTGGTACAGACAATACTTTAATAACAATGAAAATTGATTCCGAAGGTGAATTAATTTGGGAAGAAGAATATTTTTTTCCTGGTTCGGGCTATACTCAAGCAAGCGAAATAAAGATAGATCAATATAACAATATCTATGTTACTGGCTTTTGTGATAATTGGAATTTAAATACAACCGATTATATCATCATCAAATACGATCAGTTTGGTAATGAGCTTTGGGCAACAGTTTGCGATTATATTGGATACATGCCGAATTCAATTGTATGGCTGGATATCGATGAACAGCAAAATGCATATATTGCGAGCAGATTTGCGACTGGATCGACAAATAGTGATTATATAACAATAAAATATGATATAGACGGTCAGGAATTATGGCATGAAATTCATGATGGAGTTTATGGTGGTGATGATGTTCCTTCTGATATTTTAGTAGATGGATCGGGAAATATATTTGTGCTAGGATTAAGTGAAATGGCTTATGAAGATTACGACATTTCGTTGATAAAATATAATTCTATAGGAGAACTGCAATGGGAAGAAAGATATAATGCTCATTGTGAATATAGATATTTATATCCACGAATGGTACTTGATGAATCGGAAAATATTTGTTTGATCGGAATGGATGCAGTTGAACCGGATAATTATGATTTTGCAATAATGAAATTTGATCAGGATGGAAACATGTTATGGTCAAATTCATATAATGGGACAATGCCAAATTCTTGGGATCATCCCGAAGATCTTGCAATAGATGAAGAAGGGAATATTCACATTCTTGGAAGTATTCAAAACGAATATTCGTATACCGATATGGTGATCTTGAAGTATTCAACAAACGGTGATCTCATCTGGGAAGAAATATACAGTAGCGATTATGGCAGTGTTAATGATTATGCTGCTGCAATTACTTTAGATATTATTAATGATGTTTACATCGCAGGAATGATGGAATATTGTTTTAATACTGTTAAATATAGTTCAGATGGAGAACCTTTGTGGGAAATATATTGGGATGAACCTGAACTGAGATATGATGCTTATCTTAGTGATATTGTAGTTAATAGCTCTGGTGATGTTTATGTTCTTGGCTATAATAATTATACAAATATCACATTGATCAAATATGTTCAACCCAATTTTACCGATTCTAATAATAATATAGTTCCCAAAATTCAATCTACTTTACAAAATTATCCCAATCCATTCAATCCTTCCACAACGATCTCATTCAATTTGAACACGGAGAGCACAGCGAGCACGGAATTGGTAATTTATAATCTAAGAGGACAGAAAATCCGACAATATTCAATATTAGATGGTCAATCATCAATTATGTGGAATGGAGTCGATTCTAATGATCAACCTGTATCTTCCGGATTATACTACTCAATTATTAAAGAGAATGGGAAAATAATTGCTTCAAGAAAAATGCTATTAATGAAATAAGGATATTAAAAATGAAGAAACTAATATTAACATCAATCTTATGTCTTCTGTTAACCCTACTGATTGCAGATATTGATAAAGTTCTTTTACCAAGTAATAATTCCCGGGTCGATACTCTTGAAACAATTAACAGTTTTTCACAACTTGGAGATTTTCATACGATCAATTATGTAGGTGATTACGAAGAAATCCTAGATTATCTCGACGGTTTGTATGTAGGCGGGTTAAGCCAAATTTATGGAGAAATGGGATGCAGTCTGTTCTCTGGAGTTGGGGATTCTGAGAATATATTTTTTGGAAGAAATTTTGATAATCCCCAACAGGATGTTCTGGTGGGAAAGTACAACTCACCGGGTTGTTATGAATCTATTGCCCTAAACAGGTTAGCAGATGTTGGACTTCCCCTTGGTACCAATTTTGGCAATCTCACACAACAGCAAAAACTATTATTGCTTCGCTCTCCATATTTTGCTGCCGATGGTATGAACTCCATGGGGATTGCTGCCGGATTGGCTTATGTTCAAGAGGTGGATGTTGTAATGCATCCAGAAAAAGATACAATTTTTGTTACACGATGGGTAAGAGAAATTTTGGATCATGCTGCAAATGTGGAAGAGGCAATAGAGATTTCAAACAGCTATAACATTATTGATAATATGTTCGGTCTCAATACACTTTGTCATCATTTACTGGTAACAGACTCCAATGGAAATTCAGTTATCCTGGAATATCATGATGGACAATTTATGGCTATAAGTCCTGAACCAGATTGGCAAGTTCTTACAAATACTCCTATCTATAATGTTCCTCTGCAACAGCTTTTTTCTCTATGTTATCGTTACGAATTACTTTATAATGCACTTCAAGCACAAAATGGAGAGATTATTGATTGGAGAAATGGATTGGACATATTAGATTTACCAACCTGGGGGAATTTATATAATGGAACTCAATGGTCTAATCTTTTTGATCTAAATGAGAACGTTATGTATCTTTCACTTTATCGTGATTTTGATAATATTGTACAGGTTGATGTAGAAAATTTTGATTTCAGGAATTATGGAGATTTTTATATTATCGACCAATTAGAAATAGACGAGAATAATAATGGTATTAATGAACCTGGAGAGATAATTGAACTTGTTTTATCATTATCTGTAGATTTTGTTTCAACAGGTGTAAGTGGAACACTTACCACTTCGAATCCTGATATTACAATTACAGTCCCTACATCTGAGTTTGGTGAAATTAATCCTGATGAAATTATTATGAATATGGACGATCCATTTGAAATTGAGATCTTGGAGGAAGCAATTGAACAAGATGTGGTTCTAAATTTATCCTTAACTACTGATTATGGTTATGAATTTGAAACCGAGATTATTTTAGTGATCGGTTCTACAAGTGCTGAAGATGATGACCAGGACATGATCTCAGATCAGATACATCAATTGCAGAACTACCCCAACCCCTTCAACCCAAGCACAACAATAAGTTTTTCTTTTACTACAGAAAACACTGAGAGCAAGGAATTAGTAATCTATAATCTGAAAGGACAAAAGATCAAGCAATATTCAATATTAAATAATCAATTTTCAATTGCCTGGGATGGAACTGATTTAAAAAATCAACCAGTCTCTTCTGGAATATACTTCTATCAATTAAAAGTAGACGGAAAACCTATTGCAGAGAAAAGATGTTTATTGTTGAAATAAAAAATATTATAAGGATTATGAAATGAAGAAATTACTAATTCTTTTTCTCATTGCCATTGTGTGCAACTTGTTTGCAAATTACAAAGATATGCCGGTAACCAGGGATCTTGATCCCAATGCACAATATGATACTTATCAGGACTGGCTTAGCGAACATCCACAACAGCAAACACAATTTAATGAAGTGAGTCGAATGTCTTCCAACCAGCGTGAAGAAGGATTTCTGATTGTTGTTAATGACAACCTATATGAAGATATTGAACAATCAATTATGATATATCAAGAAGATCTGGCAAATGAAGGTTTTGATTCTTTTGTCTTGGAATATGATGGAACTTCACATGAAGATCTAAAAGAACAGATAATAATTTATACTCAGACGGAAGACGTTACAAATGTTGTTTTAATTGGGGATCTACCGGTTGCCTGGTTTGAGCTTTTTGAAGATTGGAACAATAATGGTATTCAGGATAATGGTGAAGAGTGGGTAGAATTTCCCTGCGATCTGTACTACACAGATATTGATGGGATCTGGGATGATGCAGATTCAAATGGGATCTATGAGTATCATGAAGGAGATAAACACCCGGAGATCGGGATCGGTAGAATAGTTGCGGATAATATGAGTATGTTGCCGGAAAGTGAAGCAGAATTGATAAATGACTATTTCCAAAAAAATCATCTTTTCAGGGCAGGTATCATTTCAAGTTATGAAACTTCCTTAGCATATATTGATGATGATTGGAGTTATTGGGGTACGCAATATCAGCAGGCAATGCAACTTGCATATTCATCTGTGGAATTAGTTAATGATGATGAAGAGACAATTGCCAGTGATTATAGAGATAACCGTTTAATTGCCGATTATGAATTTATTCAAGTTCATGTTCATTCAGGTCCCAATGCACATTATTTTTATTATAATAACGGAAATAGTTATGCCCTGGTTAATAATTATGAGATCCCTGGTGTGAATCCCACAGCACATTTCTATAATCTTTTTGCCTGTTCCAATTCTAGATATACAACCTCTAATAATATGGGCGGAATGTATATTTATGGAAGCGATCACGGGCTGGCAACTCTTGGCTCAACAAAAACCGGTAGTATGCTTTGGTTTGAAGATTTTTATGAACCGTTCGGGTTGGATGAAACCTTAGGTGAGGCATTGCGGCAATGGTGGGAAGTGAGCGTAGATGTGGGAGACGATTGGATGTGGCAGCGAGCCTGGTTTTATGGAATGATAATTCAGGGTGATCCTTCGCTTTTGCGAGAATATGAACAAGGTGATGTGATTTATATACCTCAGGATTTTTCAACAATACAGCAGGGCATTGATGCTGCAAGTGATGGCTTCACTATATTAGTAGATGATGGAGTATATCAGGAAAATCTTTTAATCGACAGTAAAGATATTATTCTTCAATCAATTAATGGAGCACAAGACTGTATTATTGATGGCGGATCAAACAATTCAGTTATCATAATTGAGAATTCTGATAATTCAGTGATCAGAGGATTTACAATTCAAAATGGTTTAGCTTCTTATGGTGGAGGAGGAATTAAAATTTCAGGTTCTCCGTTAATAGAAGAATGTATTATTCAGAATAATTCAGCAACAAGAGGAGGAGGTATTTATGTTACGGGTTCTCCTATTATTAATGGTAATATAATCCAAAATAATACAGTTACAGTAGCCGGTGGTGGAATTATTTCTTATGAAGGTGAAATGATCTTACATAATAATTTAATTTCACAAAATCATTCGGATGTTTATGGAGGAGGAGTTCACGTAGAAACTTCCGGAAATGTCAAAATTACAAATAATCGAATTTCTGCTAATTCTTCTCAAAGAGGTGGAGCTATTTGCTTTCATGCAGAAAATTCCGGTGGCATAGTTAATAATAATTTAGTGATAGAAAATACAGCTGAGTTTTTACACTCAGATTTTGGTTATCAAACAGGTAATCATGAATTGATAAACAACACTTTTGCTTTTAATATTGTTGATAGTCTTGGAATTGGTTTCGGACAACAATGTAATGCTGTTCTTATTAATAACATTCTCTGGGAAAATACCGATGAAGAGATAATAATTTTTCCTGAAACCAACGTAGATGTGAGATATTGTAATGTTCAAGGTGGTTGGGAAGGTGAAGGTAATATTGATGTTATTCCGCGTTTTGTTGGGCAGAGTTACGGTAATTACAGTATCACAGGATTTAGCCATTGTGTAGGTGCCGGTATCGAAGAGATCGAAATTAACGGAACATTGTATTATGCACCGGAGATGGATATTGAAGGAACAATTCGTCCTGCTCCCGTTGGTTCAAATCCGGATATTGGAGCTTATGAAAACTTAAATGGTGTGCCTTATGTTTCAGCAGATAATAACCAGTTGGTAAAATCTGATTACCAATTACAAAACTATCCAAATCCATTTAATCCAACAACCACTATCTCGTTTGAAATCAAGAGTTTATACGATAATGCACAAATAGAGATCTATAATTTGAAAGGGCAAAAAATAAAAGAATTCACAATTTCTTATTCCTCATCCCTAATCCCTAATCAAATTATATGGGATGGCTCCGACTCAAACAACAAACCTGTTGGTTCTGGTATTTATTTCTATAAATTAATAGTTGATAAAAAAGCAGTAGCAAATAAAAAGATGTTGCTGATTAAATAATTGCAATCAAGGAGTTATTCAAAATATATGTTCATAGATTTTTCACGAATCAAAGTTGAATCCGGCAAAGGTGGAAGCGGATGTGTTAGCTTTCGAAGAGAGAAGTTTGTAGCCAAAGGTGGCCCAGATGGTGGTGATGGTGGAAAGGGTGGAGATATATTAGCAATCGGAAATGAGAATATTAACACACTTATTGCATATCGATTCAACAAACTTTTTAAATCTGAAAGAGGACAGCACGGACAGGGTAGCGATAAAACAGGTGCTTGTGGGAAAAATAAATTTTTAGATCTACCACTGGGAACTGAAATATTTGATATTACCGATGGCAAACGTGAGAAGATCGGAGAAGTATTGAACCATGGGCAAAAGATCTTTCTTGCAAAAGGCGGAAATGGAGGCAGAGGTAATACCAGGTTTAAAAGTGCTACCAACAAAGCCCCCAGGTATGCTAAACCAGGTGGAGACGGTCAATTCCGTGAGCTTGAACTTGTTCTTAAATTAATGGCTGATGTTGGATTAGTAGGATTTCCCAATGCAGGTAAATCTACATTGTTAGGTAAGGTTTCATCAGCGCATCCCAAAGTAGCAGATTATGAATTCACAACTCTCGCTCCTTCTTTAGGAGTGGTTCAGGTTAGTGATTTCGAGTCATTTGTGATGGCGGATATTCCGGGTATCATCGAAGGAGCACATGATGGAAAAGGATTGGGAGATCAATTTTTAAAGCACATTCAAAGAACCAAAATTTTACTTTTTCTTATTGATATAGATTCAGCAGATCCATTTAATGATTATCAGGTTCTGAAGAAAGAATTACATCTTTATGATCCGTATTTGGATAAAAAACCACATCTTATTGCACTAAGTAAAATGGATACAATTCCAGAAGAAGAAAAAGATGAATTCTACAAGTTATTACAAAATGAATTCGAAACCAAATTACATGAGAATATCATTTCAATATCTTCGGTATCAGGAGAACATATAAGAGAACTGATCATTCAATTACATCAAATATTAGCAAAATTAGATAAAGAATAAATAGAGTATGAGAATCCTGATAGTTCCCGATTCTTTCAAGGGAAGCCTATCTTCTATACAAGCTGCAGATGCTATTGCGGAAGGAATTAAAAAACAACAATTTGAAATAGAGAAGATCCCAATGGCTGATGGTGGTGAGGGAACTGTTGATTGCATGATCTCCGCTGGCCGTGGAACCAGGATGAGGGCTTTTGTAACTGACCCGATAGGCAGGAAGATCCAAGCTGAATTTGGCATACTTGAAGATAATAAAACTGCGATCATTGAAATGGCTTCAGCTTCCGGTTTGCTTCTTATCCCAGAAGAAAAAAGAAATCCGCTTTACACCACAACTTATGGTACTGGTGAACTGATAAGAAAAGTAATTGAGTTAGGCTTTACCAGGATAATTTTGGGTTTGGGTGGAAGTGCAACTACCGATTGTGGAGCAGGAGCATTACAGGCTTTAGGTGTAAAACTTTTAGATGAGAATGGTAAAAATATTAAAGCTGGCGGGTTTTATTTAAAAGATCTGCAAAGAATTGATATTTCTACACTAAATAAATTTGGAGATATAGATTTAACCCTTATGTGTGATGTCTCGAATAAATTATTGGGGATCAATGGAACTGCAAAGGTTTATAGTCAGCAAAAAGGGGCTTCCAAAAATGAAGTGCAAATTTTGGAGGATAATTTAGAACATTTCACCCGTGTTGTGAAAAGAGATACAGAAATAGAAATTGCAAAGTTAGCAGGAAGCGGAGCAGCAGGCGGATTAGCCGCAGGACTTTCCATTATTTTTGATTCTCATTTTGTTTCGGGAAGTGAATTTGTTATAAATGCCACAGATCTAAGAACCAAAATTCAAAATGCGGATATCATTATTACTGGTGAAGGTGAACTTAATTCTCAAACAAAATTTGGTAAAATTCCATATAAGATAGCTGAAATTGCAAAAGAATATAATAAAACTATTTTTGGGTTTTTTGGAAATATAACCCAAGAGGCAAAAAAAGAATATTTACAGGAGTTTTCGTATATGTCGGCATTATGTGAGAAAAGAATTTCCAAAGAAAAAGCTATGCAAAATGCTTACTCATTATTGTCTGGAAAAGTAAAAAAGATATTTGAAGAACTTCAATTAAATTAATATTACGGAGAAAAAATGAAACCAAAAATATTTGTAACAAGAATGTTGCCTGATCGCGTAATGAAAAAACTAAATGACCATTTTATTGTTAACGTAAACCCAGAAGATAAAGCTCTTTCCAAAGAAGAAATAATGAGTGGGACAATGAATTGTGACATACTATTATGTTTGCTTTCAGACGTAATAGATTCAGACATTATCTCTTGTAATCCAAATCTGAAAGGGATTGTAAATTATGCGGTTGGTTTTAATAATATTGATGTTAAATGTGCAACGCGATTAAATATTCCTGTTACCAATACACCTGGTGTTCTCACCGAAACAACGGCTGATATGGCTTGGTCGCTGATGTTCAGTGTTGCCAGAAGGATCGTGGAATCGGATAAATTTGTACGGGAAGGAAAGTTCAAGGGTTGGGGACCCAAATTACTTTTAGGTGCTGATATTTTTGGGAAAACACTTGGTATAATAGGTGCTGGAAGAATAGGAATTGCTGTTGCAAAACGAGCTTTGGGATTTAATATGAAAGTACTATATTCGGATAATAATTCAGAAATCGAAAATACGGTCAAGGCAGAAAAAGTTGATCTAGGAACACTGCTCAAAAGATCTGATTTTGTCTCTCTTCACGTTCCAATGCTACCAGAAACAGAACACTTGATCGGAGAAAAAGAGCTTCAAATGATGAAAAATACAGCAATACTCATTAATACATCCAGAGGTGCAGTTGTTGATGAAAAAATGCTTTTAAGAGCTTTGCAAAAAAATTGGATTGCAGGTGCCGGTTTGGATGTTTATGAAAATGAACCAAAGTTAGTTGAGGGTCTGATAGATTGTGATAACGTTGTTT
Organism: uncultured Candidatus Cloacimonadota bacterium; assembly: GCA_964578365.1. Classification (GTDB taxonomy): domain Bacteria; phylum Cloacimonadota; class Cloacimonadia; order Cloacimonadales; family TCS61; genus Tenebribacter. The sequence continues at coordinate 16,391 of CAZOCS010000027.1, read as the reverse complement.
TGGCTCCGCATATTGCCAGTGCTTCTGTAGAAACCAGAACGAATATGGGATTTATTGCAGCAGAGAATGCAATCGCTATCTGGCAGGGGATAATACCACCTCAAGTTGTGAATAGAGAGATATATGAAAAATAATCTGGAAAGGATCAAAAGTTGGATCAAATTATTATCAGCTCCTGAAATAGGACATGCTACAGCAATAAGATTGGTAAAGACACTTGGTGAACCAATTGATTTTATAAGTGATATTTCAAAATTTACAGATATTGAATTTATTTCTGAGGAAGCAAAAGAACATCTCATTAATATACAAGAACCGGAAAATTGGGAAAATATTTGTGAGCTTATGGAGCAATACAATATAAAGTTTGTTTCTATATTAGACGAAGAATATCCAGCAACGTTAAAGAATATCTTCGATCCACCTCCATTTATGTTTTACAGAGGGACAATAAAAAGGGATGATTTTCGTCGTGCAATTGGTGTTGTGGGCACCAGAAAAGCAAGTAACTATGGTAAACTGATGACAAAAAAGATAGTTCAGGATTTGGCAGGTTCTGGTTTTACGGTCATTAGTGGATTAGCTTATGGGATTGACACAATTTCGCATCTTGCAGCTTTAGAAAGTGGAGCTAGAACTTATGCTGTAATGGGAACAGGAGTAGATCAGATCTATCCTTCCAGAAATAGAGAATTGGCAGAACGAATTATAGAAAACGGTGTTTTGATCTCTGAATTTATTCCGGGAAGTAAAGCAGAAAAATGGAATTTTCCAACCAGAAACAGAATTATAAGCGGTCTTTCTTTAGGCAGTTTGGTTATTGAAGGAAATAAAAAGAGCGGTGCGTTACTAACTGCAAAATTTGCCATGGATCAAAACAGAGATGTTTTTGCCCTGCCCGGTGATGTAAACCGTCCCCAAGCAGAGGGACCTAATTACCTGATAAAACTGGGTGCAAAGATAGTAACAAAGGCAGCAGATATTTTAGAAGAATATGAGCTTATAATGAATCAACAGCAAAGTTTGTTTCCTAAGTTAAATGAAAAAGAAGAACAAATATATCAAGTTTTGTTGCAAAATAAACCGGAAACTCATTTTGATAAATTAATAGTTGATACTGGTTTTACGGTAGGTGAAATTTCTACAATATTACTCTCACTCGAATTGAAGAACATAGTTAAAAAAGTACCGGGTAATAAGATAGTTCCGATGTATTAAGAAAAAAAACTCCACATCAACAATGTGGAGTTTTTATCTTCTTATTAAGTTTTTCTTAATTCCTTATCTTTTTATTGGTTTTTTCATTATGCTTACAAATATGAATGTATCGTTTGTTTGCAGATTTAGCAAATTTATGGATAACATTTTTCAGATCAGAAATATCCCAGATTTTTTTAAATTCAAGATCATTGGTTAATCTATCACTAATTATATATAGCTCCTTATTTTCAGGATTGAATTTTATATCATCAGCATCAATATCGAGTTGGCTTTTCTCAAAAATCTGATTTAAGAAATCGATAACTGTATAAGCAAAGTGATTTCTGAGATCAACAATATTTTCCGCATTATTTATTTTGTCTCTAAATTTGTGAACGCACTCGTTTCCCAGGGTGCTAAATGAAATTTGATTTCCCATAATTCCTCCTTGAATTTTTTACATATAGATTTGTTTGTTTTTCCTAAAATTTCGACTTAAACTCATAAGAGATTTTTTAAGATATATTGGTTTTGTGTCAACAAATGATTTGGATAATTTGCCCATTTTCATTTTAACTAAATATCTATTTCTGTGCATATTGCCAATACAACAGACTCTACTTGACATCAGAGCATAAAAATTGATTTTCTTCCAATTAAAGAGGATAATTATGAAAAAGAGAAAAACCAAGATAACGAGAAATTATTTAATGCATCCTGCCGGATCGGTTCTCATCGAAACAGGTAAAACAAAAGTTATTTGTACTGCAACTGTAGAGAAGGGAGTTCCTTCTTTCTTAAGAGAAGTAGAGCCTAAGCAAGGGTGGCTAACGGCAGAATACAGTATGCTGCCGGGTGCTCCGAATTCCAGATTTCGTAGAGAGCACAGAGGAATAAAGGGAAGAACTGCAGAGATACAAAGACTTATAGGACGCTCATTACGAGCAGTTGTGGATCTCAACAAATTTCCAGGATATCAGATTACAATAGATTGTGATGTGATACAGGCGGATGGAGGAACCAGAACAGCTTCTGTTACAGGAGCTTGTGTTGCACTTTATGATGCATTTTCTAAAATGAAAGAAAGTAACCAATTAGAAGATGATCCGTTTAAAGAATGGGTGGCAGCGATAAGTGTGGGTATTGTGAATGGAAAGCCGGTTGTAGATCTTTGCTATGAGGAAGATTCCAATGCAGATGTCGATATGAATGTTGTGATGACTGAAAGTGGTAAATTTATTGAAATTCAGGGGACGGCGGAAGCTGAACCATTTGATGATGAAGAACTTGCAATTATGTTGAAAGAAGCAAAAGACGGCATTATAGAATTGATAAAATACCAGAAAAAAGTGACTAAGGATAATTAATGCCATATTGCTTTTGCTTGACACCAATGAGCAGGAAATGGAGAAAGTTCTTCTAATAAAATTGGATAGGATAAAAGATGTTTAGAAAGAAAGAAAAAAAGATAAAACGTAAAAAAAATGTATTTCAAGATTATTTAGAAGCAATTCTGTTTGCCTTTGTAGTGGCAATGTTAATTAGGAATTACACGATCCAGAATTTCAAGATACCTTCATCTTCCATGGAAAAAACACTTCTCATTGGAGATTATCTTATTGGGAATAAACTGAAGTATTTTTTTACTGATCCAAAGCAGGGAGATATTGTAATTTTCTATTATCCTGCCGATCCGGAAGAACCCCAGCCAAGAGAGGATTTTGCAAAAATATTGGGTCCGATCTACTTAGATAAAACTACATGGCTGCCAAAATGGCATCAGAAGAAAAACGTGGTTAAGCGTGTTATTGGAATGCCCGGAGATGTTGTTGAAGTAAAAAATAAATTGGCATATGTAAATGGTGAAGAATATAACTATGGTAAAGAACAATATATCGATAAACGGAATATCCCACGCAGCGAAGGCAGAATTTATTGGGATAATGAATTTATGGGCAGCCGTGATAATTTTGGTCCTGTAACGGTGCCTGAAAATCAGTATTTTGTTATGGGTGATAATCGTGATGTAAGTGGTGATAGCCGTTATTGGGGATTCCTGCCACGTGAAGATATTGCCGGAACTCCTGCCATAGTAACATTCTCGGTCGGAGAGAAGCCGATCGATTCTTATAGTGATTATGTTCTGAAATATCAGCGACGTCTAAAAGGAAAATCTTTTGTAAGATGGGAAAGAACACTCAAGCTGATCAAGTGATCAGATTTATTTATATTCATGTTCCTTTTTGTCTGAGAAAATGTAGTTATTGTTCTTTTTTTTCTATTAATTTTTCTGAAGAAGCAAGCAACAAATTTACTAAATATTTAATAAAAGAGATAACTTTATTCAAACAGAAATACCAAATTAAACCCAAAACAATTTACTTTGGTGGAGGCACACCTTCACTTTTAACAGCTGAACAGATCAATTTAATTATTTCACAATTTGATATAACTGAAACCAAAGAGATCACAATCGAATGCAATCCTGTAAATATAAATAATGAGTTTGCTGAAGAATTAAATTCAACACCTGTAAACAGGATAAGTCTGGGAGCACAATCGTTTCTGGATAGTGAGTTGAAGATTCTAGGGCGGCTTCATAAAGCAGATGAAATTGGGAATGCTTACAAAATGTTACGTGATCACGGATACAATAATATTTCACTTGATCTGATCTATGGTTTGCCAGGTCAAACCAGAAAAGATGTTGAATTTTCGCTGAATGAAATAATAAAACTTGATCCGGAACATATTTCTACTTATTGCTTGAGTTTAGATAATGATGTACCTTTATTCTCTAGAGTAGATCAGATTCCTGCTGATGAAAAAGTTGCTGAATTTTATTACTTGATTCGCAATAAGTTGATTTCTTCAGGATTTTCTCATTACGAGATTTCCAATTTTACCAAATCCGGTTTTGAATCAAAGCATAATCTGTGCTACTGGAATGATGATCATTATCTTGGTTTTGGCCCATCAGCTGCCGGTTATATAAAAAACATTCGTTACAATAATACAGCGAATTTTGAAGCATATTATAAAATGATAGATGAAAATAAGATCATGATAGATAAAATAATCCTGAAGGAAGATGATCATGAGAAAGAGTATATCTTTTTAAACTTGCGCAAATCAACCGGAATAGATTTGAAAGAATTTGAGAAAGAGTTTGAAATTGTTTTTACAGAAAAATATGATTGGGTAATTGATAAATTCAGAAATTTACTTGAAATCAATGATAAAATGATAAAACTAAAGCCTGAAGCATATTTTATCTCAAATGAGATATTTTCGGAGTTTTTGTAAAATGATCGTCTTGATCGTTCAATACACGTTCATGGCGAACGTGGTATAAAAAAGGATAAACATGAAATATTTAATTGTTATTCTAATGTTAATAATAGCGTTATCTGCATTTGCAGAGATACTGATACCAATGGATCTGACGCAAAGTAACCACCTTAAAGCGTATGGAATTGCTTTTACAGCTTTAAAGCAGCAGATAACGGTAAAATGGCTTTTAAACTACCGTGGTGGTTCCTACCTGATACCGGATATTCAGGAGATGGAAGGATTGTGTAATATCCGTGGTGTGGATTATGAAATAATATCTTCAGCAGAATATGCTTCAATTTTAGCGGAGATCGAGCAGAACAATATGGATGTGGTTGTTTTGGAAAAGGAACCTGAAATAGCTATTTATACTCCTCCGAATTCGCAGCCCTGGGATGATGCCGTAACCCTGGCCTTAACTTATGCAGAAATAGAGTATAAAACGATTTGGGATGAAGAAGTTTTGCTGGGAGAACTGGACAAATACGATTGGCTGCATCTTCATCATGAGGATTTTACAGGGCAATATGGCAAATTCTACTCCAGCTATCGCAATACAAACTGGTATAAAGAGGACGTACGTTTGAATGAAGAACTGGCATCAAAATTGGGCTTTGATAAAGTTTGGAAGTTGAAACATGCCGTAGCTGAGAAGATCCGTAATTATGTGAAGAATGGTGGATTTCTTTTTGCCATGTGTGCCGCAACAGATACTTATGATATTGCTCTTGCAGCTGGTAACACCGATATCTGTACTGAAGTTTTTGATGGAGATGGAATTGATGCTGAATATAAAAAGAAATTAGATTTTTCCCGTACTTTTGCTTTCACCGATTTCGACCTGCTTCCGAATCCCTATAAATATGAATTTTCTACAATTGATGCGAGTGATTATGCTAAACTGCGTGGAGCCGAAGCTGATTTCTTCCAACTTTTTGATTTCTCTGCAAAATACGATCCGGTTCCTACTATGCTTACACAATGCCACATAAATATGATCAATGGATTTTTAGGGCAGACCACCTCTTTTCATAAAAGACATGTTAAGAAAAGTGTAGTAATTCTGGGAGAATCTCCCGGATTAGAGGAAGTAAAATATTTACATGGAAACTTTGGGAAAGGAACTTTTACATTTTACGGGGGACACGATCCGGAGGATTATCAGCATAAAATCGGAGATCCAGAAACCGTACTCGATCTTCATAAAAATTCGCCCGGCTACAGATTGATATTAAATAACATCCTCTTTCCGGCAGCCGAGAAGAAGAAATTGAAAACTTAATTTACTATAATTGTTGTTTTATTACTAGATATCCATTATTTGAAAACGCTCTGCAAAAATACATTTTGCATGAAGAAAAGCGCAACATAAGCTAATATTGCAGAGGCGAGAGGTGTTGCAACCCAGCCCAAACTTATCTGCCCAAGTTTCTTAAAATTAATATTTCTTCCACCTTTTGCCAAGCTGATCCCCATCACTGAGCCAACAACAGCTTGCGAGGAAGAAACCGGAACCAAAGGGAATGCCGGTAAATGAAGGGAAGTTAAAAGATCGTGTAATCCTTGTGAGGCAAAAAGGAATAAGGTTATTGAGCTTGCCAGAACAACGACCAGTGCAGTTACAGGAGAAAGCCTAAATATCCCCGAACCAACCGTCATCATTACTTTTTTAGAATAAGTAAAAACTCCAAAAGCTATCGCAATTCCACCTAATAAAAATAATTGTTGAATGGATGAGAGATGAAATAATCCTTCTAGAGTAATATCTTTGAATGGTGAAGAATTTATAAAAACACCCATAACATTACCAATATTATTTGCACCCAAACTATAAGATCCAAATGCTCCTACAACCAATAATCCAATTCGTGTATAAGAATCCAGACGCATCAAATGAATTCTGGATCTCTCAACAATTCTCTTTGTTATATGAAAAAACACGAATGCAAAAAATGCAGATAAGATTGGAGAAAATACCCATGTTCCTACTATTTTAGATAGTGAACTCATACTTGTAGCTGTTTGGGAAAAGAAGTTCCAACCAATAATTGCACCAACAATAGCTTGAGAAGTAGAAACCGGCAATCCCGCTTTAGTCATCCACATTACAGTTACAGCAGCAGCTAATGCAACAATAAATGCTCCAGCCAACTGATTTACAGCTCCTAATTTACCTAAAGTATGTGAGGCGCCGGCACCACTTACAACTGCTCCGAGAATAATGAAAGCACTACAAATTAAAGCTGCAGTTTTAAATTTTATCATCTTGGTACCAACAGCAGTTCCGAATATATTTGCTGCATCATTTGCACCGAGTGACCAGCCTAGAAACAAACCGCTGGATAAGAAAAATATTATTGTTAACATAAAACCATTCTCCCTAAAGTAAGATTAGATCCTACGTTTGATTGCATAAACAGAAAGTCTTTCTGCTACAGATTCTGCAACATCCGATACTGCAGCTATTTTCTCTGCAAAATATCTCATATGCACTTTATGGCTGAAGCGTTTGATCTCATCGCTATTAAAGGCGCTTCTTTTTAAGTGCTCTTCCACATCATCTGCTTCATGTTCATAAAAATGCACTTTATTCACGTAATTGCTAACCATGCCGATCTCCCGAAAGAAAGCTCGAGCTCCCTTTACAACTTCTTCAACTGCTTTAGAAGATAGCTCAGCAAGTTCTATAAAGTCGCTTTTTAGGAATTCAGGAATTTCCGGATTCTCTATAGATATTTGTTCCAATACTTTCTCGCAGATATCAACTATGTCATCAAGAGTTTCTAAAAGTCCTAAAACATCCCCGCGAGATTCAGGGATCAGCATGTAAGTATAAAGTTTGTGTTTAATATCACGTCGAATATTATCTGCATCACTTTCTAAAGCTGTAATATCTTTGAAATTTCTTTCGAATTTATCTTTCTTGCCGATTACATACGCTTTTACACCTTCCTGAAAGATCAAGCCAGCAGTGGTTACTCGATCTAGAAAACCATCAATATCTCCTTCTAGTTGCTTAGATTTACTATTAAAAAACCTTGGCATATTAATCTCCTATGTTTCTTATTTTAAATATTTATCAAACATCAGTCCTTGCCGCAAACCGCGATCACTGATGGTAAAAGAACTAATATTAAAAATTTTCATGATTGTATTAATTATTCCTGCTCCTGCTAATATCACATCTGCTCTTTTTGGTTGAAGTCCCGGAATTTTTTTCCGTTCCTCGATAGTTTTATTTTTATATAAATTAATTTGTTTTTTTACTTCTTTCAAAGACATTTGAGAACCTTGAATTATTTTAGGATCGTATTTAACCATTTTATGCATAACCGCACCCATACTGGTAGCTGTTCCACCAATTCCAATTAGATGATCTGCTCTTCTATCAGTGATCTTTTCACTAAAAAAAGCCAACATATGATCTTGCATATTATTTACTTCATCGTCTGTTACGGGATCAGAAATTAAAAATTCTTCGGTGAGATGAACTGCACCCAAATTTAGGCTAATGCGATTATTAAGATTTACTCCTCTTCCAAATATAAATTCTGTACTACCGCCACCTGTGTCGAATACAACAACTTGTTTATCTGAGTTTCCAATTGTGGATAATACAGCCAGATATGACAATCTTGCTTCTTCTTCACCAGGGATAACTTCAATTGTAAGTCCCAATTCATTTTTCGCTTTTGCAAGGAATACATCACTGTTCTGTGCTGTTCGCAGGCACATTGTTCCAACGGCGGTGATCTCTTTAACGTTTGCATTTTCTGCACTATGTATAAATTCACGTAATGCTTCAATGTTCCTTTCCATTGCTTCATCAGAGATAATTCCTGTTGTCAGCAAACCTTCACCCAACCTGGAAATATTATTTGTATCTATAATTGTAGTTGATCTCCCATTTTTAATCGAAAAAAGAAAAAATTTGATCGAGTTAGTTCCAATATCTAATATTGCGTATTTATCCATGATTATGCCTTTTTGATTTTTTCAATTTTCTTTTTAGCATCAGCTATTTTTTCCCAATTGCCTTCCCACTTATTGAAAAGTATTAATGAACCCAGTTCTAATATTTCCTTGAGTTTTGGTTCTTTGATTGAATAATGAACGTTTCTCCATTTCTGTTCCTTTACCAGATAAGCTCCCTCGTGAAGTATTTTTAAGTGTGACGATAAGGTGTTTTGAGGAACTCCTATCTTTTCTGAAAGTTCAGTTACAGTTAAAGAATCATTTTCCATTAATGTATAAATTATTTTAATTCGTATTTCGTTAGAAATAATATTGAATAATTTTGCTAATTTTAAGATCACAAAATCATCTATCATGTATCCTCCTGTTTCTCATATGAGACATACCTGATATGATGAGATGATAGGTCAAGTAATTTATTTTCTATTTATGTTAATTTGGTATAAAATAGAAAGATATATTCATTACTAAAGACAAAAAAATCTGGACAAAGTAACTTATGAAATCTTTTTGACACTGAAAAAAAATCAACAGGAGACAGTATGGTAACGAAAGAAGAAAAAGTCGTAGAACCTGAAAAGGTTAAGAAAGCTTCCGCTGAGAAGATTGAACCAAAACCAACACAAAATGAGGAAATAGCAACTGAAAAACAAGAAAAAACAAAAAAAGAACCTCAACTTGAAACAAAAGAAGAAGTGAGTGAAGAAACAGCAGATGACAATCAATTAGAAGAATCTGCAGGTGAGAACTTTGAACAAATGTTAGAAGATTCACTAGTAAATATCAAGCAGCTTGAAATTGGTGATAAAGTGTCTGGTGAGATCATCAACGTTACAGATTCTTATATATTTGTATCACTTGGCGGCAAAAGAGATGTATATGCCGAAAAATTAGATTACATTGATAAATCTGGTGAGTTAACTTATAAAGTGGGAGACACTTTAGAGGGATATATAGTAAAAGATACTGAAACAGAGACACTCATTGCTAAAAGTCTTGTTTCTGTAAACCTGAACATACTTCACGATGCATTTGAAGAGAAAATACCTGTAAGTGGTAAAGTACAATCCATGACGAAAGGTGGATATATAATAGATATTTCAGGGATCAAGGCTTTTTGTCCGATCTCACATATTGATGACAAAATTGTAATTGAACCAAAGAGATTCATGAATGAAACTTATGATTTCAGGATTATAGACTTTAAAGATAAGGGACGCAATATTGTTGTTTCCAGAAAGAAGATCCTGGATGTAGAGAAGAAGAAATTACGTAAAGAAATTTTAAAAGATCTTAAGCTTGATTCTGTTGTAGATGGTGTGGTTACAAGGCTTACAAATTTTGGAGCTTTTATTGATATCGGTGGAGTTGATGGTCTTTTACATATTTCACAATTTTCATGGGGACATATAGAATCTCCATCTGAAATATTAAATATTGGAGATGAAATAAAAGCTAAAGTCATCAAGATAAAAGGTGACAAGATCTCGTTAAGCATGAAAGCGCTTCAAGAAAATCCTGTTGATGCAGCACTTCGTGAACTAACTGAAGGTGAAGTTTTAACATGTAAAGTTGTTCGTAATCTCTCTTTTGGTTCATTTGTAGAGATCAAACCGGGAGTAGAAGGATTGATACCAATTTCAGAATTGTCTCGAGGAAGACGCATAAATAATCCTTCGGAAGTTGTTAATGAAGGTGATATTGTTGAAGCTCAGATATTAAGGATCAATCTTGATGATAAAAAAGTTTCTTTGTCACTTAAGGCTCTTCAACCGGATCCATGGGATATTATTGGTGAGACAATAAATGAAGGCGATGTTGTTTCTGGAGTTATCGAGAACGTTGTTAACTTTGGTGCATTTATTAAAATCAGTGACGGCCTTACAGGTCTGTTGCCTGCATCTAAAATAAAAATTGCAAAAGTTGATCTTGATAGCAAGAATATTGGTGAAGAGTATAAAGTACGTGTTGTAAAGATCGATAAAGCTGCACGTAGAATATCTCTTGAACCAACTAATATGCCTGAATCATTTGATAGTGATAAGAATGGTTGGCATAAATATAAGAAAGAAAAGAAACAAAATGATCACATTGATGAAGATAATCCGTTTGCAAATCTGTAGACGAAAGTATTAATAACAAAAAAAGCCTGCTGAATTTTCAGCAGGCTTTTTTTATTTATCTTTCATTTTATCGTTAACAGATTCCACACCTTTTTTAAAACCAATATAACTTATAACTGAAACTATTCCGGCTAAAATTAGGTGCAGAACAGCTTTTGTGGTTTTTTTAATAATATTCTCCCTTGCAGTTTATATGCAAAAGGGTAATTCTTGAAACACCCTACAAATTATCTTAAGGTCGTCTTTGTTAGTTTTTTCATTCCTAGAACTTACAACTCAAATTTCACGTTAAGTTGACGTACAGCCAATGTGTCATCCACTCGTCTAACAGGTGTATTTAATGGAGCGTTTTTTAAGAGTTCAGGATTTTCTTCACACTCTTTTGCGATTTCTATCATTGTATTAATAAAATCATCCAGAGTTTCCATACTTTCAGTTTCGGTTGGTTCTATCATCATCGCTTCGCTTACGATAAGTGGAAAATAGATAGTAGGAGCATGATATCCTTTATCCAGAATTCGCTTGGCAATATCTAATGTTTTTATACCGTATTTTTCTTTTTGCCAGTCACCACTTGCCACAAATTCATGCATACAATATTGATCCTTAAAAGGGATATCATAATACATTTCGAGTTTTTTCTGAATGTAATTTGCATTGATCACCGCATTTTCAGAAACACGTCTTAATCCTTTTGTACCCAACATTTTAATGTAAATGTATGCTCTAAGGTTTACTGCAAAATTACCAAAGAAAGAGTGAACCTTCCCCAGGGAAGTATCTGCATGACTGTAATCCAGGAAGTATTTTTCATCTTTTTTGTTTACCATTGGAGCTGGCAGGAATTTTGCCAGATCTTCCCGTACACCTATTGGTCCGGAACCCGGGCCACCACCGCCATGTGGAGTTGCAAAGGTTTTGTGTAGATTATAATGCATAATATCAAAGCCCATTTCACCAGGTTTAACAATTCCCAGGATGGCATTGAAATTTGCTCCATCCATATACATTAATCCATCAACACTATGAATGATCTCAGCGATTTCCTCAACCTGAGTTTCAAATAAACCGAGTGTGTTTGGATTTGTAAGCATAAATCCGGCTGTGTCTTCATCTACGTGAGCTCTAAGGTCTTCGATATCAACCAAACCTTTATCATTAGATTTGATCTCTACTACTTCAAAACCGGCAAGAATTACACTGGCAGGATTTGTACCGTGCGCAGAGTCAGGTAAGATGATCTTGTTTTTATGTGAATTCCCCTTAGAATCGTGATACGCCTTCATTATCAAGAGTCCGGTAAATTCACCATGAGCACCGGCAACTGGCTGGAGTGTCACCTTTGAAAATCCGGAGATCTCTGCCAGATCGTTTTGTAACTCATGCATGATCTCCAAAGCACCCTGAGTTGTTTCTTCATTTTGGAATGGATGCAAGTTGTTGAAAGCCTCATTACGAGCTAACGTTTCGTTTATCTTAGGATTGTATTTCATAGTACAGGAACCTAAAGGATAAAAACCTTTTTCGATGCAGTGGTTCATTTGAGACAACTCCAGAAAGTGGCGCATCACATCCAGTTCACTAACTTCCGGAAGTCGTGTTTCTTCTTTTCTACTAAATTTATTTGGAATACAATTTTCCAATTTGATATTGATATCATTGGCAGGAAGAGTATAACCTTTGCGTCCGGGACTGTGTTTTTCAAAAATTGTACTAGCCATTGGTTACCTCCTGCAGAGATTTTACAAATTCATCCAAATCACATTTCCTCTTCTTCTCTGTAACTGCTATCAAAAGCATATTTTCGTGTCCAAATGGTTCCAGATCTATTCCGGGGAATATGTTTTTAGATCGCAGTTTTGTAATGATATCTCTTGCCGAAATGGGTGTTTTAACAACGAATTCCTTAAAGAATGAAGCCGCAAAAGCCATTTCAAATTTATCCAGTTCAGCTATATTTTTTGATAGATAATGAGCTTTAGTAGTGCTTTGCACAGCTGCTTCTTTCAAACCATCTTTTCCCATTAAACACATATATACAGTAGCAGCCAGATTACATAGTGCCTGGTTGGAACAGATATTGGAAGTTGCTTTTGCACGGCGGATATGCTGTTCACGCGCTTGCAATGTGAGAGCATAACTTCTTTTACCATCCACATCTAAAGTTGCACCAACAATACGACCGGGCATGCTTCTGCTCAACTTCAAATTAGTTGCCAAAAATCCAAAAAGTGGACCTCCAAAATTCTGAGCATTACCAAAAGCTTGTCCCTCTCCCACAACTATATCTGCTTTATACTCGGAAGGAGCATTCATTACTGCAAGTGAGATGGGATCAACTGCTACAATAAAAAGCGCTTTTTTGGCTGAATGAGTGATCTCTTCTACAGCAAAAGCGTTTTCGATATTTCCAAAAAAGTTGGGAGTCTGCAGCAGAACGCAACCTGTTTCGTCATCGACAGCTTTCTTTAATTCATCCATGTCTACCAATCCATCTTTCGTGGGAATAACTACAAGCTCGATTCCTACACCTTCTGTATATGTCTTTATAACTTCAATATAAAGCGGGTTGATAGTTCCTGCTATAATTGCTTTGAACTTCTTGGTTTTTCGGGTAGCCATTAAAATTGCTTCGGCAGCAGCAGATGCTCCGTCATACATGCCGGCATTGGAAATTTCCATTCCTGTAAGATCACAGATCATGGTTTGATATTCATAAATATACTGCAGCGTTCCCTGGCTTACTTCTGCTTGATATGGCGTGTAGGAACTGTGGAACTCAGGTTTTAGAAGTATGTGATCGACAGCAGCAGGAATAAAATGATCATAAATTCCACCACCCAGAAATGAATTGGCTTGAGTTGAAGAGATATTCTTAGCAGCTAATTTTGAGATTTTTCGAGTGATTTCCAGCTCGGAATATGCATCTTCCAAACAGCAATCTTTTTGCAACAAGAATTTCTTGGGGATATTAACCAGCAGATCTTCAAATTTCTCTACTCCGATGGTTGTTAACATATCCTTTCGTTCCTTGTCTGTATTGGAAATAAAAGGCATAATTCAACTCCTTTGATCTATTAAATTATAATACAAATTTTTAATAATCATCTTTCTGTCAAATGAAAATGTCCTATTGCTATCGAATGTACTACTCGCTCGCATCAATGAAATTGATAACTAAAAATTGACCTACCTCAACCCTGACACAATAGAAAGTAATCCCATAATAATTAAAAGTATCAATGTAAGTTTTTTGAAATGATCATCTTTGATCTTATGAGAAAGAAAATTGCCAGCAAAGACCCCCACCAGGAGACCGGGTAAAAAAGCTAAAGAATAATTCCAGACTTCATTTGTAAGAAGTCCATTCCAATAATAAACCGGAATTGTGAAAATGTTCAAAATAAAGAAATATGCCGCCAGGTTGCCTCGGAATGCATGCTTGTCTACATCTTGATTTGAAAGAAAAAGTATGATCGGGGGACCGCTGATGGAAATACTGCCACCCAGTAAACCGCTTAGCATTCCCACTGGCAGCATGGTTAATTTCTCGTTTCTAAATTGCTTTCTAAAACCAATCAGCAGCAGCGTTCCAAAAATTAGAATTATCGAACCTATGAATATTTTAAGCAGACCCTCATCCATTATTACCAGCAAATGTGCTCCCAGAGGCATTGTTATAATTCCAGCTGCCAAGAGGATCCATATTTTTTTGAGGTTAACCGCTTTTCTGGCAGAATAAAGAACAACGATGTTTATGATCATGGAATAAATAAGCAATATGGGAACGGCTGTTTTGGGTGAGATAAACAATGTGATAAGTGGAACTGCAAGGATGGAAAATCCAAAACCGGTGAGACCCTGCAAAGTAGCAGATATTAGAAAAATAAATAATCCGATAAATATTATCTGATCCATTTTGAGCTTACTCCATTTCTATCTAAATATCGGATATAATAACTAAAATCCAAGTTTTTCTTATCTTTCATTTTTTACCTCTGCGAAGAAACAAATTTTTCTGCTTCATTTGTGTCAAAATATTTGTTGTATCTTGTATTGCCGGAATTAGCCATTATGTCTTGATGCACACCACACTTGACACATTTATTGTAGCTAGAATAATGCCAGCTATGAAAAGATCTGTTAATAGAGAAAAAGCAATAATATTCTTTGCTTCGATATTTGTAATTGCAGCTGTATTTTCCTGGACACAGGAAACTATAGAGGAAGAAAAACCTCATGCAGCTGATTCTTTATTCGCAGATTCTTTAGCTGTTTTACAAATCATTCAAACAGATTCTCTCTTTTATGTAGCAGATAGTGTAGATTACAATGTAGAAGATGAGATCATCCAACTAAGCGGGAATACTTCCGTGAGCTACCATTCGTCTATAATAAACGCAGATACAATTGCAATTGACCTGAAGAAGGAACAAGCATTTGCCAGGGGAAAAGCATATTTGCAGGATGGCTCTCAGAACATGCTGGGTAGAGATATTTATTACGACCTTCAAACTAAATGGGGTTTGGTTACCAGTGGAGCCAGCAAATTTGATAAGGGTTATTATTACGGCACTGAAATTAGGAAAATTGATGATGATACATATGATGTAGATGAAGGAGTTTTTACAACTTGTAACGCTCAAGAACCCCATTTCTATATTCAGGCAGATGAACTTCGATTTTATAGGGATGATAAATTTGTGGCAAAACCGGTTGTTTTTTATGTAAATCATTTTCCTGTTTTTGGATTTCCATTTGGAACATTTACTTTAAAACGGGGCAGGCAGTCAGGCATAATGGTTCCTTCTCCCGGTTGGAATAATACTAGAGGAAAATATCTTGAAAACATTGCCTATTATTTTGCCTATAGAGATCACGCAGATTTTACATTAGCGTTAGACTATTATGAACTGACTGGTTGGGAACTGGGTTTCCGTTCCAAATATAAGCAGAGATATGTTCATAATGGCTTCTTTAATGCCATTTTACAAAAGAAGATAGAAGGACCACAGATATCTCAATATGAATGGAATATTAAAAATAGACATCACCACGATTTTGGTAATAAAACAACCTTTGATATGGACCTGAATTTTATAAGCAGCAAAAGGGTTTGGGAAGGAAGTGAGGATCTCGATGAGCGCCTTGCAGAGAAGATCACATCCTCTATGGCGTTTAAAAAGCCGCTTTTTAACAGTACTTTATATATCTCGGCAGATTACACCGATGATCTGGAAAACAAAACCAAAGATATTACTTTACCCAGTATCTCTTATTCATTACCATCCAGACCAATTTACGAGATATTTGTAAATAATATCGATAATATCCCCGATGATGTATGGTGGGAGAATTTCTCTTATTCCTATAGAGTTAAGGCAACTCATGAAGGAGATATAAATGACTCTACTGCCACG
>CAZOCS010000027.1:0-325 GCA_964578365.1 uncultured Candidatus Cloacimonadota bacterium | reverse complement strand
TCTGGGATGTGCTTTATGATGACACACTGGGTCCCGATACAACTTATGCCACAGGGAATCAGCATAATGCTGGTGTAAAACACTCAGCAAGTTTGAGCTATTCCTACAAACTTAAAGGCTGGCTTAATCTAACTCAATCAGTTTCCGGTAATGAAGCCTGGTTTGATAGAGATAAGAATAATGTGAAATATGTGCGTGGAATGGACTACAGTTCCAATTCTTCTCTATCATTTAATCTTTATGGGATGAGAGCGTTGCCCGGATTTTACATCTCTGCTATCCGTCATATTGTAAATCCCAAATTAAGTTTTACATACCGCCCAGA
>CAZOCS010000026.1:0-25880 GCA_964578365.1 uncultured Candidatus Cloacimonadota bacterium | reverse complement strand
CCATCAGACTAAAGAATACTTTAGCAGCCAAAGAGTACTTATATCGTGGTCTCTCTAATGATGCCAATTGTTCTTTTTTTAAATCTATTATTGAATTATTATTTCCCATTTTTCCTCCTATATTTGACAATTATCACAAAAATATGTGCTTCTACCAGCTTGTTTAATTTTTTGGATCATTGCTCCGCATTCGCAAATTTTCTTACCATATACTTTCAGGAAATTTTGAAACTCTCCAGTTTTATCATCTACGCTTCTATAATCTGAAATCGTTGTTCCATTGTACTTTATAGCATCTTGCAGAACCTTCTTTGTTTCTGTTACAATCTTCTTCAGATTAGTAATTTTGATTTTATTTGATGGAGTTGCCGGATGCAATTTTGCCCTGAAAAGAATTTCAGCAGCATAAATATTTCCCAATCCAGCAACAACTGTTTGATCTAAAAGAACATTTTTGATTGGTGCTTTTCTGGTCTTAAATTTATTCTTTAGGTATTCTGGATTGAATTTATTTGATAGTGGCTCAACACCTAACTGTTGTAATGTATGAATTTTTTCGTTACTATTAACTATTTGAATTTTACCAAAAGTTCTAACATCATCAAATATTAATTTAGTATTGTCTGAAAATATTATTTCTGCTCTTGCATGTGGAGAAGTGTTATTAATATCTTTTTCAAATATTAATTTTCCTGTCATTCGTAGATGAATAATCAACTTCAAATCTTTTGATGTCTCTATGATAATATATTTTCCTCTTCGTTCAATACTTTCAATTTTACCAAATTCACATATTGTTATGTCTTCTCCAAAAACTAATGTCCCTTCTCTTTTCTCTATAACTGAAGAAATATTTTTAGACATCACTGTTTGATCTAACCCATTTATTATGGTTTGAACTTCTGGAAGCTCAGGCATACTTTTGGCCATTAGCAGATGGCAGTTGGCTACCAGCTGCAATATCTTGATTGATTTGCTGAATAAAAACATTAAGCATTTTACGCAGTTTCATTAATGAACGATTTAATTCAGAATATTCTTTCTGTAAATAATTTAGATCATATGCCAGAAGTAAAAGATATTCAACTTCTGATGATGATCCCATTGAAATGTTTAGAAAATTGTATAAATCCTTTTTTGATTTTCTTCCGCAACCCTCTGCAATATTATTTGGAATGGAAACAACAGACCTCCTTAACTGGGAAATAAGACCATATACCTCTTCTTTTGGAAAACTATGTGTTTCTTTATATACTTTTAAAACTAATTGATGAGCTTCGTACCATATATCTAGTTTCTTAAAATCTCTCACCTTATCTCCTTTTGCTAAAGGCTAGAAGCCAATTGCTAATTTCCCTTAACCAAACAAATTTTACAAATTCCTCTCAAATTAACATGATGCTCGGTAATCTTATGACCATCAATCATATCATCATTATAACGATCAAAAGATTTTTCCATATCATAAATTCTTTCACATTTGGTACATTTAAAATGTATATGCGGTTCGGTATTGTATTCATAACGTACTTCATTCCCAAATAGAGATAGAGCCATCAAAACACCTTTTTCTGTGAATGTTTTTAGTGTATTATACACAGTTGTTTTAGAGAGTGTAGGCATTTCATCAGCCAATGCCTGATAGATCATATCTGCAGTGGGGTGTGTTTTATAATTTTGCAGATACTCAAGGATCTTTATCCGTTGCATTGAAGGCGCAATATCATTCTCCTTTAAAATCTCGATAATGCTTTTCATTTTTACTCCTTTGTTACAATTACTCCTTTGTAACAATTACAAATTTGTAATTAGTGTATTATTCGTCAAGTAGAAAATATTTTTCTGTTTTATTTAAATTTTGTTAATAATATACACCCTATTTAATCTTCTTCTTCGTTTTTATTGACACAGAATCCTGAGATAAACTGTATCGCTTTATATAATATTATGCTTTGGAGGAATAAATGAATTTAGACAATCTCTCAAGAGAGCAGTTGATAGGAATGCTGGATGACTTTGCGAAGAATTGGTTGGCCCATGATGGGCTATGGTTTCAGCAGGTGGAGAAAAACTATGGAATTGAAAAAGCAATTGAATTGGATACAGAAGCTTGGCGAACCTTTACTAAGATTGAAGCAAAACGTATTATGAAAAGACATGGCATTCCAGAAAACAGTGGTTTGGAAGGTTTGAAGAAGGCTCTTTCTTTTAGATTGTACAGTAGATTAAATATTCAAAGTTTTTCTGATGAAACTGAAATTTCTTTTGTTTTTAAAATGAATAGATGTCGTGTACAGTATGCCAGAACCAGAAAAGGTCTTCCTGATTTTCCTTGTAAAAGTGTGGGGCTAGTAGAATATGCAGAGTTTGCTAAAACTATTGATAGCAGGATAAAAACTACTTGTATCGCTTGTCCTCCGGATAAACATCCTGACACGTTTTACTGTGCATGGAAATTTGAACTAGAAGATTGATCGGATTGTCTTTTAGTTGTAGCGAAGTATGGAATCGGTTCCTGTATATATTCAATGCTGCTTCAAATGCAATGATCTTGAGATTCTTTCAGTTTAAGGTTTGGTCTATTAATTACATATTGGATTAAATTTAATAAGTGTTTTCTATATTCGTTATTTTTAAACATGTTTAAGTTCTTTCTGGCTTTTTCACAGTATATCTTTGCTTGTAAAAGTAAATTCACCTCAAAATTATCAGGTTGCTCATCATCCAAAAAGTCGTCAGTGAGTTGATAAGCAATTCCAAAGTTGGTTCCAAATTCACCTAAGGCAAATATTGTTTCTTCATCCGCTCCTGCAATTATAGCACCGCATTTACAGCAAGTACTCATCAGTTCTGCTGTTTTTGCATCCAAATATGCAATATACTGTTCAAAATTGGTAAAAGGAGAAATAATTTCATTGATCTCACTTTGACACATTTTTTCTACACACTCAGAAAGAATCCCTGAAATTCTTGGAAAATTAAGATCATTCATTATCAAAAAAGCGTGTGAATAAATTAGATCACCAGCCAGAACTGCAATTCTATTATTGAATTTATGATTCATTGTAATTTGTCCACGACGGTGAGAAGATTCATCTACAATATCATCATGAATAAGAGAAGAATTATGGATCAATTCTAAGGCTGCTGCTAGTTTTATTTCATTTTCTTCTTCTATATTATCGTTAGAGCTCATAGATCTAACAAGTCCCGAAGAAAGCAAAACTAATATAGGACGCAATCTTTTCCCACGTATATCAAAGAAATAATTAAATACATTATGAAGATCAATTTTGCTATTGGTTACAGAAAGTAGTCTGTTTTTTAATTCAATTTCTAATAATGTAAGCTCTTTTTTAAGAAATTGAGAAATGTTTTCTAACCAAACGTTTACTTCATCATTCATATTAGTTTATCCAACACATACCCTAAGCTAAATAAAATTCCAAAAAGTAGATGTAAGCCAATAGTTGAAGCATTTGCTGGCAAGAGTTCTTCTATCTTATCGTAGTTACTTCGAGCCACATTTATTGCTTTGAAACATATTGGCAAAGTAAATAAAACAACAATTGTGAAAAAAGGTAAAACATTCAGAATTATCCCAAATATGATCCATATATAATTGAATATCATAAAAACATAAAAAAGTTTAATTGCCTTTGTTTTTCCAAAAACAACAACTAAAGTTTTCTTACCTACTTTTTTATCAGCTTCATGATCAGGAAATTCATTAATATATAATATCAATCCTACTAAAATTCCAATTGGAATTGAAGCAAACATTGGCTGGATAGCATGAACTTGAGCAATAACATAATAAGAACCGTAAACTATTAGTGGACCGCAGGCAATTATTGTTATTAGTTCTCCCAATGCTGTATATCCTAGTTTCAGAGGTTTTGCAGTATAGAAATATCCAATAAAAAAACCGATAATACCAATATATAAAATAACATTGCCAGTTGTAACAGAATTCAAATAAAAACCGATAATAGCTGCGAAAATGAAAGTTCCTATACCAACTATCAGCATTGTTTTCGGAGAAATTTCATTATCTTGTATCACACGTGATCCGCCGCTGAAAGGTGTGTGATTTATATTGATTTCATCCAAGTTTGATCTGTGATCGAAATAATCATTTATTAGATTTGTTCCTGCATGAACCAATATTACTCCAATTGATGTCAGCACAAAATTCAGTAGGTGAAATTTACCTGTTATATTCCAGGCAATAACCGCACCTAAGATCACTGAAATTATCGAAGCAGTAAAAAAAGGAGCACGTACAGCTTTTGCCCATAATTTTATTTTATTCATTTTTTCCTCGAAATTAAAATTCGTCGTAACGAATCATATCTTTTTCTACACCGAGGTTATAGAGCATTTTATTTATAGCGGTCATCATCAGCGGAGGTCCGCAGAGATAATACTCAATATCTTCAGGTTCAATATGATCTTTAAGATAATGCTTTAAAATGGCCTTAGAAATAAATCCTGTCATTCCTTTCCAATTATCTTCTGGAAGTGCTTCTGATAAAGCAATATTAAAGGTGAAATTGGGAAATTCTTTTTCAATTTTCCTGAAATCTTCTTCATAAAAAATTTCCCTTTTGCTACGTGCTCCATACCAGAATGTAACTTTTCTCTTTGTCTTGAGTGTGTAAAACAAATGTAGTATATGAGATCGCATCGGTGCCATTCCAGCGCCGCCACCTATATACATCATTTCGCTATCTGAGTCGTTTATAAAAAACTCACCATAAGGACCGGAGATCATTACTTTATCTCCTGGTTTTTTACTAAAAATATAAGATGAAGATATTCCCGATGGAACTTTCTGTAATATATTCTTTTTATGATCCCAGGGTGGAGTTGCAATACGAACATTCAGCATAACGATATTTCCTTCCTCTGGATGATTTGCCATTGAATAAGCTCGCGTAATATTCTCTGTATTTCTGTTTTCCAGATCCAATGCTTTTATTCTTTGCCAATCTTCACGATATTGTTCCTCAATATCAATATCATCTTTAAAACTAATATGATAATGTGGAACTTCTATCTGAACATATCCTCCTGGCTTGAAATCGAGAGTTTCACCTTCTGGTAGCTTAACAACAAATTCCTTGATGAAGGTTGCCACATTGTCGTTGGAAACAACTTCGCATTCCCATTTTTTGGTAGAGAATACTTCATCAGGAACTTTGATCTCCATATTATCCCGAACTTTTACCTGACAGGAAAGACGCCAATTATCTTTTGCTTTTTTTCTGTTGATAAAAGTCTCTTCTGTTGGAAGCAGATCTCCGCCACCGGAAGTAACTTGGCAAGTACAGTATCCACATGTTCCACCACCTCCGCAAGCCGATGGGATCAAAATATCATTATCTATTAAAGTATTAAGAAGAGTGCCACCGGTTTCTACAACTTTGGCATTTTCCGCATCTTCGTTTATAACCAGTTTCACATTCCCGTGCTTTACAAGAAATTTTTCTGAAATAACTATAGTAACGGTCAATACAATGATTATAGCAACTATCATTGCAATCCCGCTGATTATTATTATCATTTATTCTCCGTAATTTTGCCACCAAGACACAAAGTCACCAAGGATAAATCCCTGAGTGTAAGTGTAATCTTGTTCGTTTTTTCTTTTTCTTTCATCATTGGAAATTTCATGTTCGATATTGGATATTCATGTTTCCCTTTAATGCTTACAAGCGGAACATCCACCGCTGCAAGATACATTATTTTTCTTATTTCTTTTTAATGTAAAAGCTATTCCCATTATCCCAATAAAAAGAGTGAAAACAACCATTCCAACAATTACAGAAAGCATATTTTCTCCTTTTATATATTTATGCCCGAGAAGGTCATAAATGCCATAGCAATAAGTCCGGTCAGCAGCATTGTAATACCAAGCCCACGCAAGGGTTTTGGGATATTAGAATATTTAAGTTTCTCTCTGATAGCTGCCATTGAGATAATCGCCAGCATCCACCCAATACCGGATGAAACACCAAAAACTGTTGATTGACCCAATGTATATTTTCGCTCGATCATAAATAAAGATACACCAAGTATTGCACAGTTCACTGTGATAAGTGGTAGAAAAATTCCCAATGCAACATACAGTTTCATCGAGATTTTTTCAATTGCCATTTCTGCAATTTGCACCATTGCAGCAATTGTAGCAATAAAAGCTATGTAGTTTAAAAAACTTAAGTCAACATTATTGAATTTCGGACTAAGCCATGAAAGTGCACCGGCTTTAAGCAAATATTCATGAACTATCCAATTTACGGGTGTAGTAATTGCCATTACGAAAATTACAGCGAAGCCTAAACCGATAGCAGTATTTACCTTTTTAGAAACAGCCAGATAAGAGCACATTCCCAAAAAATATGCCAGTAGAATATTTTCTACAAATACCGATTTTATACCTAAACTAAACATTTCCATCATATTCTATTTATCCTTTTTCCTTCATCATTGGATATTCATTACAATTCATCAATCTTCCTCATAATGCCCAGTTATAGAGCGTTGTAGCCAAACGATGAGTCCCAGCAAGAAAAAAGCTCCGGGAGCTAAAACCATTAGTCCGTTATTTACATAGCCAACATTATAAAGCGATTGGGGAATAACGGAATATCCAAGAAGCGTCCCTGCCCCGAAAATCTCACGTGTAGCTCCCACTGCTACTAAGATCAGAGAATAACCGATTCCATTTCCAAAACCATCTAAAATCGAAGGCATAGGCTTATTGATGAGAGCAAATCCTTCCAGGCGTCCAAGCACAATACAATTGGTAATAATTAATCCCACAAAAACAGAAAGCTGTTTAGAAACATCAAATAAATATGCTCGTAATATCTGATCTACCAATATCACCATTGTGGCTATAATTGTCATTTCAACTATTATTCTGATTTTCTTAGGGATGAAAGACCTGATAAGAGAAACAACTAAATTGGAAAGTGCGATGATAACCGTAACTGCAATACCCATCACTAAGGATGGTTTTAACTGTGTAGTTACCGCCAAAGCAGAACAGATTCCCAAAATCTGGATCGTTATCGGGTTATTATGAATTATCGGTTCAAAAAAAGTTTTCTTATTCGACATTTGTCACTACCTCCTTCTGAACATTTTTCATTCTTATTTCTCGGAAATAATTTTCGTATTTTAATAGATCTTTCAAAAGTAAATTCATCACACCTTCACCTGTTTTTGTAGCTCCGGAAATTCCGGCAATTTCGTGTTTTATATTTGGTGAATCAGCAGCAGGTTCAAGTTTCAGAATATTTATTGAAACGAGATTATCATCTCTGTCCCAAATTTCTTTACCTATAAATTTATTTTGGAAACCCTCCGATTCTACTTCCGAGCCAAGTCCGGGGGTTTCTCCCTGTTTATAAAAAGTAATACCCAGTATCTTGTTTAAATCGGGCTCTAAAGCTAAATAACCATACATCGTACTCCACAATCCTTTTCCGATTATTGGAACACAATATGCAGATATTTCAGTATCCGTTCTCTTCACATAAACTGGATACCGTCTTTCATTTTCAGGTTTTGTTTCTTCTTTTTCGGGATCTATATCTGCAACCGAGATCCCTTCCGGTAATTTAATTATTACGCCTAAATTATTCACAACATAACTTTCTATATTATTGTTATAAGAATCCAAAATTTCCTGCTGAGACATCTTATCACTTTCGATCAATTTAACAGCCTTCAGAATGTTTTTCTTCATATCCACTTCAACATTTTTCTGCTGTTTTTCTTTTAAAAAATATGCAGCTGACGAAAGCAAACCAGCACAAACTATCGTTACAATTGTAATGAAAATAAAAGTGTAGAGGTTATTGTGACGCATATTTCAACCTCCTTTTTTTATTTGCCAGCACAACGAAATGATCTATAAGAGGAGAAAAAGTATTCATAAGCAATATTGCCAGCATCATTCCTTCCGGGTAAGCTGGATTTAGAGTTCTAACCAATATTGCCAGAACTCCGATGAGGAATCCGAAAATATATTTTCCTTTATTTGTTCCGCAAGATGAAACCGGATCAGTTGCCATAAATACAGCACCGAAAGCAAAACCACCCATTACAAAATGATAGTGGGCAGGAAGAGCAAAAATGTGAGTTGGATCTGGTGCAAACTGATTCAAAAGTGTACTCATAGCAAATCCGCCAACAAAGACCGAAAGAACAATTCTCCAACTAGCAGTTTTCGTTAAAAGTAAAATCAATAAACCTAAAAGGATCATCAATGTTGAAGTTTCCCCTATACTACCCGGGATAATTCCCAAAAACATATTCCACAATGTATAACCCTTATCTGCCAGAACTTCGATTATTCCACCTGAAGCAGAAACAGTATCTGAGATCACAGCAAGCGGAGTTGCTGAAGTATAAGTATCAACCACTTTCTCACCGAAAACCGTCCAAACAGAATTACCGGACATTGCTTTTGGAAAGGCAAAAAACAGGAAAGCTCTGGCTACCAATGCTGGATTAAAAATATTCATTCCTACACCACCGAAAATTTCCTTTCCGATAACTATACCAAAGGTTGTAGCTGTCACCAATTGCCACCATGGAATTGTGGGTGGTACTATGAGTGGAATTAGAAAACTTGTGATCAGAAATCCTTCGTTAATCTCGTGCTTCCTGATGACTGCAAAAAGCACTTCCCAGATCCCTCCGGTTACAAGCACAATAAGGTAGATCGGGATAACAACAAAAGCACCCTTTAGTATTATCTGCCAAATAGTAACTGTGATACCAAGCGATAAAAACTGTTGATAACCTGCATTGAAAATTCCAAAAATAAAAGCCGGAACCAAAGCAACATAAACGGTTATCATAAATCTTTTCATATCTATCGCATCACGAATATGAGATCCTGTTTTTGTTCTGTGCGGAAGAACAAACATGAATCCCTCACCCATTTCGTAGATCGGATATAATTTCTCTAATTTCCCACCATTTTTGAATAAAGGACCTAGTTTTTGAATAAAATCATACAGAAATTTCATATATTATTAACCTTCTTTTTCTATTAGGTTTAAACCTTGTCGAATGATCTGCTGAAATTCAGTTTTGGAAGGGCAAATATATTCGCACAATGCAAAATCTTCTTCAGCAACTTCGTAAATTCCCAGAGCTTCCATCTCCTCGATATCTTCTACTAAAATACTTTTAATGAGATAACTCGGTAAAATGCGCATTGGAACTACTTCTTCATAAATACTATTTATTACGAGTGATCTATTACCACCACCAATATTTGTATCTGCCCGATATAATTTTTTTGGTGTTATAATTGCAGAAACAAAAGTTTTCCACCAGCTTCGTTTGGAAAATCCGGGATCCAGCCAGCCCAAAAATTCCGGTTCTGTTGCTTCAGGAATCACAGTTATCAGATTATCTTTAAAGCCAACAAATCCATCTGATTCGATTTTCTTGCCTGTAAGCACATTTCCTGAAATTATTCTGGAGTTCTCGGTTACTTTTACAATGAAAGAAGAAACTTCGGCACCGATAATAGTTTTGAAATAATATCTCTTTTTAACTTCACTACCAGCTACTTTTACAATAATTTCTGAATTAACTTTTCCTGTTTCAAACAATCTACCAATAAGAATTACAGCTTGAACAGAACAACTCCAAACAATATCATTCGCATTTTTTATTGGTGAAATATGATGTATTTGAACTCCGACATTTCCTGCTGGGTGCGGACCTTTGAAATTGTATAATTCACAATTATTAAACTCAGCAAAAGTTTTGTCTTCCGATTTAAAAGATAATCTAACTTTTCCAGAAGTAAGATGAGAAAGAATGTCTAATCCCTTTTGAAAAGAACTTTCATTACCTTCTAATATAAAGGAATCTTCAGCAGCAAGAGGTGCGGTATCCATAGCTGAAATAAATATATCACGTGGTGTATCGGTAGGATTTGCTATCTTATTGAAAGGTCGCTGGACAAAGTTCAGGAACAATCCAGTTTCTAAGAGTGCTTCAGTTATTGATTCTTTATCAAGGTTTTCTTTATTGATAATCAGTTCGTCACCTGTTTGTTTTCCGTCCGGTTCAATAACAATTGCCTCTATTATTCTACGTTCACCACGAACTATTTCAGAAACTTTTCCGCTAACATGAGATATGATTTTAATGCGATCATTTTTTTTATCAAAAGCCATCGGTGTTCCAACCTTTATTTCTTCCCCTATCTGCACAAGCAATTTGGGTTTCAGTCCTTCAAAATCAGTTGGTTTAAGAGCAACTTTTGTGGGAAATGGAGCTTGTTCAAAAGTTCTTACTGTTTCACCGATCAATTTTATATCATAGCCTCGACGTAATTTAATAACTTTCATACTTAATAAATCCCTTTTTTGTTATTAGATATTTCCTTACCTAAACTCCTAAATATAATTACTCTCTTAAATTAAGCAAAGAGCATATTTTTTTGCTCAAGAATTTTTTTTAAATGTAAAATGTAAAGAGAAAAATTTTGAATTTGTTTAGTTCTCTACAGCAAAATAATATTATCATTAACTTGACATTCTATTTCTTTTAATGAGAAGTGAATCTCAATTACAATGAGGGGAGAAATATGATTAAAAAGAAAATTATTTTGCCAATTCTTGCTGGTGTTTTTGTAGGATTTGGTTTTTTTATTTTATACGTTTTTAATTTTACCTCTTATGCATCAGATGAGCCGGAAACTTGTATGAACTGCCACGTAATGGCAACGCAACATGCTTCATGGACCCATAGTTCTCATTTTGGGCAGGCAAACTGCATCGATTGTCATTTACCACATGATAATTTTGTTCATAAGCTATATTTCAAAGCTAATGATGGTTTAAGACATTCATTTATATTTCTCACACGTACAGAACCAGAAGCTATCATGATAAAAAAGGCTGGAGCTGTTGTTGTGCAAGAGAATTGTATTCGATGTCATAATGATGTAATTGTACAAAATGCAAATATGCAGCTAGGTGTTGATAATAAAAAATGTTGGGATTGCCATAGATTTACACCTCATGGAAGAGAACGAAGTTTAGCTTCGGTTCCCAATGCAGAAGTGCCCTATATTGATAGTGCAACGCCTGAGTGGCTAAAAAAAATAATAGAAAAAAAATAAGTAATAGAGCGGGAGGAGATTATGTTTAAAGGAAAATCCGGTAGCTGGATTTTATTTATTTTCACTTTAGTGATCGTATTCTTCATGGGATTACTTGCTAATTCCATTATGGAAAGACGAACTGAAGCTGTGATCATGCGAAAAGCAGTTGTTGATCTGGGAGATTGGGAAACCAGAAATGAAGTATGGGGAGAGGCTTATCCAGAGCAATATGAAACATATTTAAAGATGGAAGGTGCGGACCTCGAAGACATTCTGGAAGAAAATCCAAACGTTTCAATTCTCTTTGCAGGATATGGTTTTGCAAAAGATTATAACAAACCAAGAGGTCATATTCATGCAATTGAGGATACAAGAAATACTTTGAGAACAGGTGCTCCTACAGAGGAAAAAGGCAGCCCAATGCCGGCAACTTGCTGGACATGTAAAAGCCCTGATGTTCCAAGAATGATGGAAGAACTAGCAGTTGACGGTAAAGATGGTGTTGCTGAGTTTTATCGTGGTGATGGTGGACAGTGGGATAACCTCGGGTCACAAATAATAAATCCAATAGGTTGTGGAGATTGCCATGACCCAGAAACAATGGCTCTTACAATTACTCGCCCAGCTCTTAAGGAAGGCTATAAGGCTCTTACTGGAAAGGATATTTCTGAAGCAACACATCAGGAAATGCGTTCACTTGTTTGTGCTCAATGTCATGTTGAATACTATTTTGATAAACACTTAGAAGGTACTAAGAAAGGTGCTCCTTATCTCGTATTTCCTTGGTCAGAAGGCATAACTGCAGAAGCTCTTGAACAGCATCTCAATAAAAGAGGATCTGATGGGATAGGTCACAAAGATTGGATCCATGCTGTTAGCAAAACAAGAATGTATAAAGCTCAACACCCCGGATGGGAACTTTGGCAGCTTGGACCTCACGGGATGCAAGGTGTATCTTGTGCAGATTGCCACATGCCGTACGAAAGCCGTGGAGGAATGAAATACTCTAGTCATCATGTTACAAGTCCACTTGATTATATTGATAAAACTTGCCAGGTATGTCATAGACAACCAGAAGAGGAACTAAGAAAAGCGGTAAAAGATAGACAAGCATCAATTAAAAAGCTCACTGTGAAAGCAGAAGAGTTGTTGGTAAAAGCACACTTTGAAACAAAAGCCGCGATGGAACAAGGTGCCACTGATGCTGAGTTAGAAAATATCAGAACACTTATTCGTGAATCTCAGTGGCGATGGGATTTTTCTGTAGCTAGTCATGGAGCTTCATTCCATGCTCCATTGCAAGTTTCAAACTTGTTGGCTGATTGTATCGATAAAGCCGGAAAAGCCAGATTAGAAATCAGCAAGGTTTTAGCTAAGCATGGTTTTACTGGTGATGTAATCCTTCCGGATATTTCCACAAAAGCAAAAGCCCAAAAAGTTATCGGTTTGAATGCTGAAAAAATGAAAGCTGATAAAGATAATTTCTTGAAGAATATGGTTCCAAAATGGGATGAAGAAGCTGACAAAAGACATAGTTCATGGGATGAAAAGAAAGGAATTTAAAATTTAATCAATATGAGTAAAAACAATATATGGCGCATGCCATTCGGTTATGCGCCTACTTTCATAATTATTTTTGGATTCGTTCTTGTTGGATTTGCATTGGAAATTTCTACAGGTGGAAATGGGTTCCCAAAACCTATCGCTCCCATAAATATATTCCTTATAGGTATGTATCTAGCTTTATTAACTATTGCTTATTTTACTAAACCATTGAAGAAATTAATAAATTGGTTCTCTAGCATTATCTTTGCAGTTGCTTCTGTTTCGGTTTACATTGTTATTATTGCAATTGCCGGCTTTGTCCCGCAAGGTGGAGCTGAGAATATTGTGCTTCTAAAGAAAATTGGTTTTACTCACATGATATCAAGCTGGCCTTATATATTCAGTTTGTTATTTGTTTGTTCTTCTCTTTTCTTTACTGTTCTTAGGAAGCTAATCCATTTTAGAGTTCGTCATATAGGCTTTTTGCTTAGTCATATAGGTTTTTTCATAATCTTGTTTTTTGGTTCAATGTCTGTAGGACATTTAGAAACATATAATGTAGAACTTTTTGTAAAATCACCAACCCATCAGGGATTCTATTTCGATAAACTTCGTGCAATTGACACTCCGGAATTCCCTGGTCAACAGTTTATTAAGAGGACAGTTCATCTCCCGTTTTCTTTGACAATGAACCGATTTGAGATCGATAATTACCCAAGCGAGATAATGTTTTATGATTCATTAGGATTTCCCATAAAGACCAAATTGAAAAAAGAGGCAGGATTCATAGAGGAAGGCAGAACGTTCCATTTTGAAGATTGGGAAATTACAGTTGAAAAATATATTGAATCAGCAACTCCACGTAAAGATGATTTTGTACCTTATGATATGGATTGTGATCATCCCGCATTTATGTCAGCCGCATATTTGAAAGCCAAAAACATGCGTTCTGGCAGAGAAAAAGAGAGTTGGGTAACATGCGGCAACATGAGAGATCATTCTCCTGAGATGGCTCGTATGCTTATGAGATTAAAGTATTTCTTCCCATCTACATATATTGATATTGGTGATAATTCCTTAACGATAGGACAACCCGGAAAAAAAAGATTCGCTTCTTATGTTACAATGTTAACTCCTGAAGGTGAAAAGATAGATAAGATCGTTGAGGTGAACAAACCCTTTAAATATAAAAGTTGGTATTTATATCAAACTGATTGTCGATATCTTCTATTAAATCCTGATAGTACTGATCCATATAGAATCAGTACACTGCAAGCGGTAAGAGATCCATGGCTCAAGTTTGTATATGTAGGTTTTGGAATGCTCCTTTTAGGTGTGATACACATGATGTGGTCTATCAGAAAATTCCCAAAGGATGGTAAATAATGCATTTCAGTTTTGATATCATCGTCAAACTAGTTATCTCCTTATGGATTATAGCAGCCGCTCTATATTATGTTCCCAGTAAGAAGGAATATCTGAAAAGTACTGCGGTTGTATTATCTTTTTCAGCAGTGCTGATCTTATGCCTATACATTGCACAATTATGGCTTTTGTTGGAACGTCCCCCCTTGCGAACAAAAGGTGAAACACGACTATGGTATGCTACTATTGTTCCTCTGCTCACTCTTGTTATTCATACTAAATTAAAAACTTATTGGTTCGCAATTTACGGACAGATCATGGCTTCGGTTTTCCTGATCACTAATATAATCCATCCCGACTATTTTGATATGACTTTGATGCCTGCACTGCAGAGTTATTGGTTTGTTCCACACGTAATTATTTATATGGTTGCTTATGCATTACTAGCTTCAACGGTAATGTACGCAGTAAGAGGATTATATCTCTATTACAAAAATGATCGTAATGTTCTTAAATCACTTTTGATTCGTGCTGATGTGCTGGTGTATATTGGATTTGCAATGGCGACTTTTGGAATTTCCTTCGGAGCTTTCTGGGCAAAAGAGGCTTGGGGAGGATATTGGGCTTGGGATCCTAAAGAGACTTGGGCTCTGGTAAGCTGGCTTTGCTATTTAACTTATATACATTTCCGCTACAGACATCCAAAAAAACAATACTTAGCACTTTGGTTATTAGTTATTTGTTTCTTTATGTTACTCATAGGCTGGCATGGTGTAGATTATATGCCTTCTGCCAAACAAAGTATGCATAGTTATTAAATTATATTTTAATAAAAATTTGAAGGAGCAGGTTATTTGAACCTGCTCTTTTGTTTTTATAAAAAATTATTTTCTTGACCTTTTTGACTGACAGTCATTTTTCTGACCCCGATTCAATATTGATAATAGGAGTCAGTAGTGGGAAGCAATGAGAGAAAAGAGCGGGAGCGTTTGTTCAGGCAGAATACAATAATTTCTGCAGCTGAAAAAGTATTTATGTCTAAAGGATTTGAAAATGCAACAATGGATGATATAGCTTTAGAAGCTGAATTTAGCAAAGGAGCACTTTATACATATTTTCAAAGTAAGAATGAGTTGTGTTTATCAATTGTTTTGCGTGGACTCAAAGTAATTGTTTCTGAATTCGAAGTAGTAACTGCAAAGAAAATAATAAGTTTGAATAAGATTGAGAAACTTGCTTCAACTTTCCTTAATTTTTATGATCAATATCCCAATTATATTTTTGCCTTTTCCAATTATAAACAGCATCGTGCTGGATGTAAATTTGAGAGTCCTGTCTTAAAATTCATAGATGACGAGAATAAAAAGATCAGAGCAATGATAAGCCAAATTATTGAAGAAGGAAAGAAAGACAAAAGCATTATTGCTAAAGCAGATTCTAAGAAGTTATCTTATGTGCTTTGGGGTGAACTTACAGGTCTTATCCCCTATCTTCTGCATGAGATGGGAAATATCAATTCTGTTGAACTTTATAAATATACAATTCAGTTGATTCGTGAAGCTATAAAAGTAAAACAAAAAAACAAAAATTAAATAAATTGAGGAGAGTTAATGAAGAAATTATTGATCTTAGGTGCAGGAACTGCCGGCACAATGATGGCAAATCACCTAAACAGGAAACTTAATAAGAAAGAGTGGAAGATCACAATTGTAGATCAACACAAAACACACTATTATCAACCCGGATTTTTATTCATCCCATTTGATACATACAAAGAAAAAGACGTAATAAAAACAAAAAAACAATTTATCCCAAATAGCGTTGAATACATCGAAGAAGCAATCGAAATTATCGAACATGATAAAAATAACGTAAAACTAAAGAACGGCTCAGATCTTTCTTTTGATATTCTAATAATTGCAACAGGTTCGAAAATTGTTCCCGGTGAGATCGAGGGATTAGATGGAGAAGGCTGGCACAAAAATGTTTTTGATTTCTACACAATTGAAGGAGCAACTGCTCTGCGAGATAAACTTAAAAACTGGCAAGGTGGAAAATTTGTAATTCATCTTACTGAAATGCCCATTAAGTGTCCGGTAGCTCCTCTAGAATTCAGCTTTTTAGCAGATGCTTTTTTTCATAATAAAGGAATCCGCGAAAAAGTAGAAATGACTTACATTACACCATTATCCGGAGCTTTTACCAAACAGAACTGCTCAAATGTTCTTGGTTATCTTTTAGAAGATAAAAATATTAATTTAATCCCAGATTTTGATGTTGAACTTGTAAATGAACAAGATAGATTTATCCAATCTTATGATGACAAAAAGATCAATTATGACCTTCTAGTTACAATTCCTACTAATATGGGAGATGATGTTATCGAGCGATCTGGTCTGGGAGATGATCTTAATTTTGTTCCAACCCACAAACATACTTTACAATCCAAAAAGAAAGAAAATATTTTTGTGATAGGAGATGCAACAGATCTACCTAGCTCTAAAGCAGGATCCGTTGCTCATTTCCAGGCAGAAGTTTTAACTAAGAATATTTTGAAATTTATTGAAGGAAAAGAGCTAGTTCAGGAATTTGACGGACATGCAAATTGTTTTATTGAATCTGGTTTTGGAAAAGCTTTCTTAATAGATTTCAATTATGATGTAGAACCAGTTGAAGGAACATTTCCTCTTCCAATAGTTGGTCCTTTTTCTTTGCTGAAGGAGAGCAGGATCAACCATATGGGGAAATTAGTTTTTAAATATATCTACTGGTATTTGTTATTAAAGGGATTACCAATGCCGGGGATAACAACACAAATGAGTAAGATCGGAAAAAAACTATAAAAAAATAAATGGAGTTAGATTGCTTTTTAGAATTTGACTTCAAAGAGGAGAAGAAAATGGCAACAAAAGAAATTGCTGGAAACACAGTTAAGGTAAATGAAGAAGGTTACCTTACAGATTTTAGTCAATGGAATGAAGCGATCGCAGAAGCAATCGCAATGGAAGAAGGTATTGAAAACTTGAGTGAAAGACATTGGGTTGTTCTAAAATATCTTCAGGATTTTTATAAAGAAAATGGAACAATGCCTACGATTCGTAAAATGAAGAAGTCCGGTATTGTTGACACAAAAGAACTTTACAGTCTATTTCCGGGTGGACCACTTAAAAAATCGTCTAGAATAGCAGGATTGAAAAAACCTGAAAGTTGTATCTAAATAAGGAGAATATTATGGAAGATGGAAAGATCAAAAAAGTATCGATTATCTGCGCTAAAGGTGGATTAGATGAAGTGTATCCGGCATTAATATTAGCAAATGGAGCCCGAATGGAAGGGATGGAAGCATCCATATTTTTCACTTTTTTCGGTTTGAATGCAATTATGAAAAAGATGGTTAAAAAACTTAAAGTTGCTACCGTTGGAAATCCTTCATTAAATTTGGCAATGCCAATGATGAAATTCCCCATTACAGCACCTTTCCCAACCTGGTTGGGAGCAATTCCTGGAGTTTCTCCCATGGCTACGATGATGATGAAAAAGGAAATGGAAGATCTGGATATCCCTCCAATTGATGAATTTTTGGAAATGATCTCTGATGCAGGTGGAAAGATCTATGCCTGTAAACTTGCTATGGATATGTTCAAATTAACCAAGGATGATCTTATTGATCAAGTAGAAGATGTTCTTACAGTTGGTCAATTCTATGAAAAATCAGCTGGTGCGTCGATAATTTTCACATAATTCATTGACGTGATTTTTAGTATTAAAAAATTCAAACAATGATGTAAATATAGAAGTAGGAGAGTAGAAAACGTGAAAAAAGTAATTGTGATTATTATCATATCAATTTTATTTATTAGTTCAATTTATGCGGAAAACATTCGTATTGTAACTCCATATTTAGGAACAATAAATAATGATATGAGTAGAAGTGTAGAAGGAAGTCCAATTGAGTTAAAACTTGATGATAGCTCATTATTTAAAGGACTTTATTTTCAAAGTATAAATCCGGAAAAATATCAATGGAATGTATTTGTATATAATTCTGAGGATTTGAATCACAGTAGTTTATGGGGAACACATTTCATTTTCGATTATTATCTCGGTGTTAAAGAGAACAGTAAGTATGTTGTAGGAGCTGGGATGGAATTCCTCAAGATGGATACTGATGCGGATGAATATTTAATTAATATGGGACCTCCGTTCGGTGAAGTTCCTATCGATTTTGAACTAACTCAAAACATTTATGCTCCATTTTTACGAGCAGGGAAATATTTCTATCTTGGAGATGAAACAATCAAATATTCATTTATGCCTTGGCTGGGCTTGGAATCGGATATTATCAAAGGTGACATCGATATTACTATTCCAGGGATGCCTTTTCCTATAGCCGAGTCTACTGATGAGGACTCATTCTACGCTCTGGGTGGATTAAATTTCAAAGCAACATTTTATCATTTTATCGATTTGAAACTTAAATATCATTGTAAAGTTGATCTTAAAGAGAGTGATACTTATGATATCGCATCAGGAATGTTGAATATTTATTTCAATAGAAGCTGGGGTATTTCATATCGTACAAAATTTATGAGAAGTGCTGAAATGGAAAACATCTATCATATCGGTGGAATTGTTTACGCATTTTAAAATTGAAGTGTAAGTAAAAACCTTACGGATGGATAAGTTTACAAATCCTCCGTAATGGTTATTATTAATTTATTCTAACCATTGCGAAAGTCTTCGACCATTCGCAAGGTTCTAAATTGTTAAGCCAAATTAGTAATATTAATTTGGCTCATTTTCTATTTAGAAATTAACTTATTAAATCCCAAAAAAAGTAAAGATAGTATTCCTAAAGATAATCCAACAACCACACCCATATCAATGATACCACGCCAGGGTTGTGAAATCTTTGATGCACTTACAATAAAAGAAATTATAAAAATCAGCATTGTATAAGAAATTATCATTCTCTTCTTGGGAGCTTTAAAAAAACCCATACAATACAGGGGAGCCAATAAACGATCAAATGCACTTCCTTGTTCAATTAGCAATTCTGAGCGACTTATTACTCTCGGTACAAACCCACGATGAAGTGCAAAATATCCTTTCCCAACGATCATAACTAATAGATATAATGCCAGAACGATCCAATTTAAAGTAGAAAATTCAAACGAATAACTTTCGTGAATATGAGGGTACAAACGATATATAGCACTGGAGAAGATAGCGATAACTCCTCCAATGCTATAAATAAAAATCAACTTTTTCATTTACTTACAAACTCCATAAATAAGCTACTCTCCCTTTGTAAGACCGAGTGCAAAGAAAAGTGCTGTAAGGAAAAGAAGTGGAGCGAGAATAGTGAGAACTACAAGAGGTGAGAAGAATAATAACTGTCCACCATTCTTGATAAAGGCAAGTGCAATTCCACCAAGTCCAATGAGCGTTCCACCAATTGTAACATTGATAAAACCAGTTGGTGCTTTCCCACTTTTAACTGCATAGATCGGAACGAAGAAAATAGTTAATCCGGCAATTGCATGGAAAATAGGAAGTGCAATACTTCCCTTACACATTACTTGCCCAATTTTTGCAACAGCTATCCAGATAAGACCAATTGTTAGTACAATAAGATAGAGCTTAAACTTTTTTGGATAGAATTTTTTGATCAATCCCAATGCTAGTCCGAATGGGATCAATCCGGCAACAATTGCTACAAACGGTGAAAGTAGTGAATCCCAATTTGAAAAGATAAGAATTAAACCTGCAACCAACAGCACTGCAAATGACATGATGAAGAAAATGTTCTCTGTTTCCGCTTTTGCCTTTTGCTTTTTAAAAAGTACAAATAACATATAAATTGCTACAATGCCAGTTAACAATAAAATCCCACGATCAAGCATTGTCATGGCTTTAATTGTTTCATACATTTTGTCCCTCCTTTTTTTTATTACGACTTTATTATTTTATTTCATCATCATAATGATCATTGCAATGACCATATACAATGAAGCGAATTTAAATAGATAAAAGTTTGCTCTTTGGGAAGGTTTGATAATAATGATCAACGAAGTAACTATCAAAACAATACTTCCAAACAACAATATCATAATCCCAGTTTTAGATATTTCCAATAAAAGACAAATATATAAGAAAATAAGAACAGCAATTATATTTGCTGCTGTGATAAAGTATCTAGTTTTGGTAAATCCAAATTTATTGGGAATTGTTGGAACTCCGGCAATTCGATAATCATCAGAATGGTTCATAGCCAGAGATAGTATGTGCGTTGGGATCCAGAATAATATTCCAAGTAACATTAATATCCCGATGAGATCAATATTCCCGGTTGCAAGAACTCTTCCAGCCAAGATCGGCATCCCACCTGCTAAACCTCCAAAAATTATCGATAATGCTGATCTTCTTTTTAGCCATAAAGTGTAAATAATGTAGTTAAAGAAAACCCCAAAAGCAACTATAAGACTATATAAAGGTTGTATCAAATAAGCGATCATCATACCAATAATTATCAATAACCACCCAAAGACTAATGAACTTTTAGAAGTGATAATCCCTTTTGGAATTGGACGATTTTTCGTGCGGTTCATTTTTGCATCTATGTCTTCATCGAAAGACATATTCAAGGCAGTTGCTCCACCAATAGCCAAAACCATTCCAAGCATTGCCAAAACAACTAATTCTGTTGGAAGTTGCCCCGAAGATGCCAGATAACCTGCTATCGATGTAAAGAGCAGAAGCCCTGTTTGTGGAGCTTTTAGCAATTTAATGTAAAACTTGACCACTTTCTTTAACCTCGTTGTCTGCTTTTCTTGTGCAGCGGAATCCAACCTGGAAACTGCAATATTCCGGAACAGATGAATTCTCTGTGAATGAACGCAAATTGTATCCATACTCCATGAAACTTCCACCATAGATCAAGCGCAAATGGCTTCCATGCTGAACCGTACCTATCCACTCCGCAACATTTCCAGCCATGTCATAACAGCCATAAACACTTTTATTATTTCTGGTTTGAAAATCTCCATGTTTCTCACCATTAAAAAATCCAACAGGTGTTGCAGCATTTTCATGGTCGAACGGATCTTTACTGTGATGATAATTGGCTATATCGGGTGTTGGTTCTTCAAAACCCCAAGGGAAGGTTCTATTATCTCCGCCACGCGCAGCTTTTTCCCACTCTTCTAAAGACGCTAAATTAAATTCATAATACATTGCATAAGCATTAGCACCAAACCAGCTAACATAAGCTGCCGGAAATTTCTCGTAACCTTTTCTAACAGAGAAAATCTCTTCTTCAAATTTCATCCGGCACTTTACGCCTTTCAGATCATAATAGATGTATTCTCCCTCTTCGATTTTGAATTCATGCCGCATGTTATGAAAAGCATCACCTTTATAGTAACCTTTTACCAAACCATCCTCGATTTTAATAAGATCGTCTTTAAAAGCCGAGTTAAGATATTGGGCATATTGAGCATATGTAACTTCGGTAACCATAATTTCATAATCGTAGGGAACTTCACTTTCATGCTCATTCAAACCATAAATGAATTCACCTTTTTCCACAAGAACCCAATCATTTTCGTTTACGGTTAAATTTAAAGGAACCGTATCAGGATGAATATCTTCGGGGATTTCACTACAGCTGATAACAAGAAACAAAGCTGCAACTAAGATAGAAATAATTAATATTTTTTTCATGATCTACTCCCCAATCCCATCATTGATCTTTCCATGTTTCACAAAGTCAACTAAACGAACAACCATGTAAATTCCCAGCGAAGTTAACAGTAATCCAAGTCCTATCTCGCTAAAAAGATGAAGTTGGTTAACTAAAGTTTGTTGTGCTTCTTCGATCACCCACAATCGTTTGATGCTAAAGATCGTTATCATAGCAAATGCGAGATCTGAAGCCAGTATGATTATCCAACCAAAAATATTTCCAAACTTTTTCTTTAAGGGGAAAATTTTAGAAACGATATACATTAAAACTATAGTTGCTGTAAGTACAGATAAAATATGCCAGTGCCCAACAAGAGTGATTCTCTCTTCACGGAAGGGAATTTCTCGAAAGATCTCCTCGAGTTTTACAGCCATAAAAATTCCAACCCCACTCACACAGAAGTTCATAAAAACCATTTGCCAGAGCGTTCCAAACTTCAAAGAATCAGAAAGAAGTGCTTTTATTTTTTGGAAAAAATTCGGTTTTGTAATATGTTTTGTTCCTTCTTTTATTAGTTTTCCCCAGCCAAAAATAACTAGCATTAGTGCACCGAACATCGAGAACACAGCACCTACGTAAATTATCGTATGAGCATAAAGCTGGTATGGAACAACCAGCCAAACACCAAGAGTGATGATTATAGTTCCCCAGATCAATGATGGTATCCCTATTTTATGTGTTATTCCTTTCCAATCGTACCAACGTCCTATCAATAGTGTCGTAGCAATTCCTATTAAAGTAAGCATGATATGCAGATGGCCAATTACAGCTAATTCGAGTTTACTATGATGTGCATGACGTACACCGTCTTCAGCTAAGAAAGTTTCAAAACCATTACCAAAATTGGATCCTGCAACAGCTCCAAAAACAGCTGATCCAAGCATTGCAACAGCCATAATAAAAAAAGCAGCTCTCTCTAATGGAATCCCTTTTTTTGATCTTGAGTAATCCTTGTTTTTTTCTCTGTATTCCTTCTTACCAGGCCACAAAGAAACACACAATAAAACACCTGAGTAAAAAACGATCGATAATCCTGCTATGAATATACCATGAAAAGCCCAGTTATGACCCCAATATGCAAAACCTAATCCGAATATAACCGTTAGCAAATAACCTACTGTTACAGAGCTGCGTATTCTCTTCATGATCCTTTTTTCCATCGGTATCGCTTCAATGATCAGATATACAAGCAGTGCAGTAAAAGTAACTGCAATTGCATGGTAAAGAATAATGATCCTTCCTTCACGATCTTGTGGTTGAATATCCATTCCGAGAAGCTTGATCGTAAACTCACCAACTCCCCACTCCTTTAGAGGACCTGATAATGTTCCGAATACAGCAGAAACCAGCGAAAGAATTGCCATATTCATTAAAATCAGCCCTTTATTTGTAGCAAAAAGATATTTTAATTTGCCTTTTAAGTATTCCATTACCTAAACTCCTAAATAATTTTTTCTGATAAAATAATTCAGAGATGTTTTAGTCAATTATTTTTTTCTATTTTATATAAACTAATATTAGTGGTAATAAAATTAATTTGTAAAGTATCCTGTATCAATAGCTTGTAAATTAAAAAAGAAAAATAACCTTCCGTGTATAAAACCCGGAAGGTTATTTTTTTGGTACTTCAACCTTGATATATTAATTATTTCAATAATAACATTTTCTTGGTTGCTTGATAATCCCCGGTTTTAAATTTATAGAAATATATTCCAGAAGATACGGTTTTATTATTATCATCTTTTCCGTTCCAAATTGCAGTATGATGTCCTGCTGAGATATGGGAATTGATGAGTTGTTTAACCTTTTGTCCTCTCATGTTATAGATCTCCAAACTAACCTTTGCATCATTCATTAGATCAAAATTGATCTTAGTTTGCGGATTGAAGGGATTTGGTGAATTCTGATATAGAGCATTTGAGATTGGGATGAGTGGTTCTCCTGTGTCTGTTCCATCCCAAATAATTATTTCGATATTAGATGCTTCACTTTCATTCTCCTGATCATAAATAGCAGTTACAAAGTATTCATATTCACCTGCTTCTTCCAAAATATCTTCATAAGTAAGTTCGGTGGTCGAAGTTAGAAGTTCGTAATTCCCCCCATCCATATTTCGGTAAAGATTGAAGTTCTGGAATTCGCGGTTAGAATGATCATTTTGTTTTCTGCCACTATTTTCCGTTGGCTGATTATGTTCCCAGGAAAGATCTACTATATCATCATTACCAACAGCTTGCAAATTTTCCGGTGCTTGTAGATAATGCAGTTCGAAGGAAATTGAAGTTACCTGACTTTCAAGAACTTCCACATCCTCGGTCATGATTGTTTCATATCCTGCTAAAGATGCTGTCACATCATAGATCCCAACTGGAATTTCCATTGTGAATGCACCAGAGGCATCAGGATTTACGGTCGATGCTCCGGTACTTATCTCTACACTTTCTATATCTCCAGCAGGAAATAAAGTTACACTACCCTCTAAGGTACCTGTTACTATCGGCACAATGGACGGGAAGGTTATGAAATCTACCCAGGCACAATCATCAGCAATAAATGTGGCTCCATCACTACTGTCTTTCACATAAACCCAATCAAAAGTATGAGTACCAACTTCAATAGGATAGCTTGCATAAGTCCAAGGTGAAGATCCATCTGCTTCTGGCTGGAATCGATCTGCTGTTTCTCCATCAATAATGAAAAATAATCCGTCATAGAAATACGTTTGGGAAGGACTGTATTCACAGGCAACTTTGTACCAGAAACTAATCTCACCATCTAGTGTTACATCAAGAGTCAAGCTCATAAAAGAAGCCTGATCGTGAGTTATCGGATAAGATTTGGCACTGGCTGTGCCGCTGTAGAATTCGTTTGTATCAATGCTCCATAACACATCATCGATCGGATTTACAATTGTAAAGTCTTCAATTGGGTTCACGTTGGGCCAGGAAATGTCATAACCCTGAAATTCCCATGGATATTGAGCAAAGCCTCCGCTTTCGAAATCTTCTCGATGAATCCCAACCTGAGTTGGGAAATCTTCATCTAATTCATATTCTCCAGCAATCACACTGAAGTTCAGTGTGATCGGAGTCCCAAATGGTATTGATGCATCTGCGGTAACATTATAGATCGCATCTTCGGAAGAATCAATTCCAATTGGACCTAGGTTAATTGTTCCGTTTCCAATTGTTATACCTGTTGAAATACAGGCAAGAGTTGCTATTGCATCAGTTGATACTGCATGTCCATTATTATATACCGGGATTGTGATAGTTACACTTTCACCTGGGTCTAAAATTCCATTATCATTTCCACTGCTGTCATCTATCAGCATTTCTCCGATTTCCAGAACCGGTGCATTTAAATTCAATGAAAAGTAACTAATCCAAGTGTCAGTTCCATCTGTAGCATTAAGCTCTATTATCGCATTATGCTGATCTGGGATAAAACCATCAACATCAATTTCAAATCCGTCTGCTACAGTAACAGTTGTACCGGCATTCACAGTTCCATAATTTTCTATGTTGTCTGTTATCGTGATATATTCGTCTTCTGTACTTAAAGTAACAATAACGTTATTTGCATTTACCGTACCTATATTTTCAACTTCGATGCTAAGTAGCACCGTTTCACTAAAATCGATCAAACCATTTCCATTTCCGGCAGTATCATCAATTGTAATATCATTAAATACAACATATGATCCTGTTGGTGGAATTACCGGAACTTCTACAGCATAGCGATAATAGTTCTGTTTCGTTACTGTGATCAGCATTGTAGTACCCGGCATTTGAGATTCAATACTTATAGAAACAGGTGCTCCAGTTCCCACACCGGTTCCAATTATCTCATTATCTATTGTGAGTGCTATAAATGAACCAACATCAGCCATAACGGTAAATGATGTCAATCCACCTAATAATACAGGATCGTGTAAAACTGTAAGATCTTGTGGAACTTCTGAATATACTGTTGTAAATGCATCTCCATGATGATGGAAAAGATTGTATGTAACTTCCTTATTGTTTGTGTTATATGGCCATGATGATTGTTGTAGGAAATATTTTCCAGCTG